>CBIMFG010000640.1:0-4025 GCA_966243125.1 uncultured Niastella sp. | reverse complement strand
ACCGCTTGTACAGTTATACCCGGTACGATTCACTGGGCCGTATAACGGAAGTAGGACAGGTGAGCAATACCGCTGCCAATGGCGGTATGACAGATGTGGTAAGCCGTAACCAACCCCTGTTGAACAATTGGCTGGCGGCGTTGCAGAACCGGCGCGGACAGATCACCAATACCGTATATGACCTGCCCTTCGATTTTGCAGGCGTGGGCGATACGCGGCAGCTGATCACACAAAAGAACCTGCGCAACCGGGTAAGTTATACTACACTAACCGATACCGGTACCAGCAATGCCTTTAACCAGAGTACTTTTTATACCTATGATATCCTGGGCAATGTAGATTACCTGTTACAGGATTATGGCTTTACAAACTTTTCTGCAACCGCCAACCTGATGAACAAGCAGGGCAACCGGTGGAAAAAGATCGGGTACGAGTACGATCTTGTTAGCGGAAAAGTGAACATGGTAAGGTATCAGCCTGGTTATAAGGATGCGTTCTACCATCGTTACAGTTATGATGCTGAGAACCGCCTGGTGTTGGCCGAAACCAGCCGCGACAGTATTGTTTGGGAAAAAGATGCCCGGTACGAATACTACCGGCATGGACCACTGGCCCGCACAACGCTGGGCGATCAGCAGGTTCAGGGAATTGATTATGCCTATACCTTGCAGGGATGGCTGAAGGGCATCAACAGCACCGGTGGCACCGATGCCTTCGATATGGGTGGCGATGGCCATGCAGGCAGCCTGGCTCAGTATACAGCCACGGATGCGATTGGCCTTACGTTGAATTATTTTGCAAATGATTATGCTGCCATAAACGGAGAGCCATTCCCCGGTTACAGCGCATTTTTATCAGATTACAAACCCTTGTACAATGGTAATATCAGCAGCAGCAGCGTGTACCAAAAGAAATTTGACTATGATAATTCACCGGGCGGACCCTTGATCTTCTATAACTACAGGTATGATCAGTTGAACCGGTTAACAGCTCAGGATGCCTACAACGGGTTTAACCGCGATCAGAACAAGTGGGATAATATGGCCTCCATGAATGAGGTGGCAAAAGAACGGGTTGCCTATGATGCCAACGGAAACATCCTGAAATACCTGCGCAAAAGCATGCAGGGCGGGGTAATGGATAGCCTGAACTATCGCTACTATCCCAATACCAATAAGTTAAAATTCATTACCGACCAGGTAGCGGCGAATGGGTACGATGGTGGGCCCGATCACCATATAATAGATATTGACAGCCAAACAGACAGTAACTATGTGTATGATGACATTGGTAATTTGATAGCGGATAAAGCCGAAAAGCTCACCAGCATTAAGTGGAATGTATACGGCAAAATCCAGGAAATTACCAGAACGGCTACCACGCAGGCCCCGGCTACTGATATCAAGTATACTTATGATGCAACAGGTAACCGCATTAGCCAGATAGTTACTGCCAGCGGCACCAAACATTATACCTGGTATGTTCGGGATGCACAGGGAAATATCCTGAGTACGTATACTGCGGATGGTAACAACACTGACCTGTCTGCGCTCAATCTGTTTCAAGCAGAGAACGTGTTGTATGGCAGCAGCCGGTTGGGAACACTGTCGGTTCAGGAAGGCGTGAAAGATGGACCAGATCCTACCCAGTATTTATATGAAGACCGCTCTTTCGTTTATGAACGCGGGCATAAGCAGTATGAGCTTACCAACCATTTAGGCAACGTACTCGCCACCATCTCAGATCGCAAATTTGGCGTATCTTCAGGCGGTAGTTCTTTGATTGATTACTATGAGCCGGATATTGTAACGGCACAGGATTATTATCCGTTTGGGATGATGAGCCGGGTGGAATTGCCTAATAGTGGGGTGCCATATAAGTTTGGGTTTAATGGAAAACTGAATGATAATGATGTGAAGGGTGGATTGGGATTGCAGCAGGATTATGGGATGAGGATTTATGATAATAGGGTGGGGAGGTTTTTGTCTTTTGACCCTATTTCAAGTGAATATCCATGGTTTAGTCCTTATCAATTCGCTGGTAATACACCTATTCAAGCAAAGGATGTAGATGGTTTGGAACCTTCGTATGTTTATCAGGATTCAAAGGGGCAATGGCGCGAAACTCCTGCAGGAGATAATTTATCAAGAAAAGGTATTCCGTCTGGCCATGAACAGTTTATCCGAAATTCTTTTTCTCTTAATACAGTAACGATCGAGAATCAAGAATTTACAGAATCGTTAAACTGGGTTCCAATTATTGGTGAAGTTAAAGGCTATGCTGAGGGAATATCAGGGAAAGAATGGTTTACGGGACGGCAATTGAGTGCGGAAGAACGGAAAGCTGCATTTTTACCGGTGAGAGTGAAAGGGGCAACAGGCGTTGTAAAGAGTGAGCTTAAGCAGGAGGTAAAGGCTATAGTAAGAGAGGAGACGGCAGTTGCTAAGTCAAGTGCAAAGGCTGAAGCGGCGCACAATGGTAGTCCTGCAGCATCAGAATCAAATGCTGGTTCTAAAGGTAATTTTGTTTATAGGGGGCTTACTGAAGAAGACATTAAATCTATAAATTCAGGGCAGGGAATAAACGCAAGAAATCCTAATGCTACTAATTCTGCGGTAAGTCATGTAGCTGGTCAAAAGAATTCACGTTGGATATCGACAACCTTCAGCGAAGAAATTGCCAAAGTGAAGTATGGGGAAAAAGGGTACGTTAAAATTGACTTAGATAAAGTTAATTCAGATAAAGTTTTTATTGATAAAGGATTTCCTTATATGAAAAAAAATGCAACTTTTAATAAATGGGCAAAAAAGGATCAAGAGGTATTAATTGAAAAAAACATTCCTCAAGGAGCAATATCAAAACCAAATTAATGAAACAAGAACTTATTGAACAATTAGAGTCAACATGGGAAGTTGATACCGGATTTTTCTACAAACTTCGACAAGGAATATTTGACAGAAAGCTTTATAACGAATTTCTTATTTTACTTAAAACAATTGATTTTGAGGATGAGGAAATGATAGTAAGTCGTGTTGTTTCATTGTTATGGTATATACCATTGTTTATGGAATGGCAAAAGGAACGAGTGGTTAAAACGATAAACTTGGGAGAATATAATATATTAAAGCAAAATATTGAAAATGAATTGGAGAGGATACTTGGCGTTCCTTAATTAAGGTAATGTATCTATCCAGTTCATGTAAAAAATGAATAAAATAATCAGCTTTTAAGAATGATAACCGGATAAAATAACATGCTAACAAATAATTTAGTGTAACGTCTACTATCTTTATGAGATAAGGCGTTCAGATATACGGAAGGTATAGGAAATATTAATGTTTAAATCTGGTTGGCTGCGTGAAAAGAGTGATGTATGAAAAGCATTGGTAGCTGAAGGTGAATGAGATCAATAGTTTAAAGTCAGCTTAAACTTAGCATTTTAGTTATAGTAGTTGAAGGAGGTCGGTACGGCCTCCTTTTTATTTCACCTCATTAAAACGCTACTACATGGCAACACAACTCAAAATTCCAATAGCAACTGATCCTTTCGGTAATTTATTTATTATGTCTGTGCATTCCGCAAATTTGGGTCAAATTTATTTTCGGGATCATAAAGGGGAACCAGCGTATCAGGATGGGCACTAATTTAAGGTTCAATTTTTTGAAGTGATTAATAATCAGGCAAACAAAATACATTTCAATTTAGATGGCGTAGGTGACGTCTCTAAAGCAGTTGCAGAAGGATCAAAAGGTTTTGGTAAAAGTAAATTTGTAACGAGTTGGGAATTGTTTGATTTCTAAAAACCCATCGGCATTGGAGCGAACTACTTTTTACCTTGATGGTAAAGTATAACCTAATCCATTTAAATAAACAGAAAATTTATATGAGTCGCCTAATTTTTGAATCAGATAGATATTTCACCTTATTTGATGTAGTAGTGAGTCATGGACAACTTTTATTGCGGTCACAAAAGAATGACACATTTGCTCATAATGTTGATATTGTTTTTTTTAGCACGAGATAC
>CBIMFG010000639.1:0-4028 GCA_966243125.1 uncultured Niastella sp. | reverse complement strand
ATGTTGTAGTAAAATCTAAGAACAACGGTTCAACTGAAGTTTACGAAATCAACAGAAGCCACACTTATGTTGAAGAAACTGTGGTAAACAAAGTAAAATAAGTAACTAAATAGAGTGTTCGAGAGCGCCCCGGTTTCCGGAGCGCTTTTTTTATGTTATTAATGTTTATGCCCTTCCATAGCCTCAGAGCCTCTTTTGAAGACATATTCACTGTTCAGCAGATACGCGCCGCTTACCACCACCACATCGCCATTTTGCAGCCCTGCGCTTATTTCAATACGATCGCCACTTTCCAAACCAGTCTCCACCATTTTGCGCTTGAACGTATTGTTGCCAGTTTGCACCCAAACCATAGCCATTTGCCCGTTGCGCAATACAGCATCTATGGGTAGGGTAAGCGCATTACCGGCCCTGCTTTTCAACACTACATAGGCGGGCATGCCTGGTTTTAATTGATTGTTTGTATTTGGGATAGAAATGCGCAACAAATTTATGCGTGTATCGGTACTTATTTCAGGATTGGCAAAGGTTACTTTACCGGTAATGGCTGCGCCCGGCATATCTGGTAACTGCACAGTAGCCACACCCTGGTAATCTACCGAAGCCAGTTGCGAGGCATACACCTGCGCTTCCGCCCAAAGGGTTGACAGATCAGCTAACTTTACCACCACGCCGCCTTCCAGTACATATTGCCCTTCTTTTATAGGCAGCTCGGTAACATAGCCGGTAGCTGTACTGTAAAAAGCAGTTAATGGGGTGAATTGTTTTGTTTTTGCAAGCGCATTGATCTGCGATTCGCTTACACCCCACAGCAGTAGTTTGTTTTTGGCGCTTTGCAGCAACTGCTTAAAGTCTATGATAGAATTGCCTAACTCTTGCTGCCGTTCCAGCGCGGCCAGGTACTCCTGTTTGGCCGTGTTCAATTCTTCGCTGTACAAGTCAAACAAATGATCGCCTTTTTTTATAAGGTCGCCGGTGTTTTTAAAATACAGCCTGTCTATACGACCGGTGATGCGGGCGCTAACTGTATTCACTTTCATTTCGTCGAAGTTCAATGTGGCGGTTAATACTACTTTATCGCCCACCAATGCGCGGCCCAATGTATCGGTTTGAATATTGCCCAGTTGGATCTGTTCATCACTGAGCATAATTTCATCTTTTGTTTCGTTCAACTTATTAACCGGGATCAGGTCCATATGACAAATAGGACAGGTACCGGGTTTCTCCTGCATAATTTGCGGGTGCATAGAGCAGGTGTAATAGGTATCGGTTTTTGTTACCTCAGCTGGCTTTTTGTTTTTACAAGCGGTTACTAACAACGAAAAAGCAGCGCAAAAAAACAGGCGTACCAATATATTCTGTAGCATAACTTTTCTATTGTTTCACTTTTATAAAACTCTCACTATCTACCAGGTATTGAGCGTTGGCCGCCACCTCATCACTTTCTGTAAGGCCGTTCAACACCTGAATCAAATGGTTATTCACCATGCCCACTTCAATTTTATGAGCAATGAATGCATCGTCTTTTTTTATAAAAACCACTTTATCGAGCCCAAGCGTGAGTACGGCTTCTTCGGGTATCCATTTGGCTGAGCGGGCGCCCGCAAAGATCACGGCCTTCACCTGGCTGCCAATGGGGATGCCCATATTCGGGTTATTGAAATAAACACGCGCAGTAGCTGTTTTACTATCGGGCCGGTAAAACGGCTCCATAAAATTGATGGTTGCCCTGAAGTCTTTATCGGGCGCTGTTTCCGGCACAATGCGCACTTTATCGCCCATTTTTACCATGCCTGCCTGACCTGAAAATATATTCAACACCGCCCAGGCTTTGGATGGGTTGTAGATAGAAAACAGGTTTTGGCCTTTTGTTATATACATGCCTTCCTTTAACTGCAACTCTTCGGTGATCAACGAAACATCTTTCATGCCGGTTTGCTCCTGTTGCTGCATGGCCTCCGGCGTGCTTTCGTGTATGTGGCCGCTGTAGGCACTGAAAATGGAAACCGTAAATACTGGCTTACCGCTTTTTATTACCTGGTCCAGCTGCGAATTACTCATGCCCAGTAATACGAGCTTTTGCCGGGCAGCCGAAACCATCACCTGGTTATCGGCATCGTGTTGTAGCAGGAATAACAAATTTTGTTGCGCCGTTAACAACTCGGGGCTGTATACATCCATGATCTTTTGGCCTTTATTTATTTGCTGATACCGGTGTTTTACATACAACTTTTCAATGCGCCCCGCTACGTTGGATGAAACCGTACCCACCTGACGCGTATCGTAGGTTATAAAACCATATGTGGTGATCTCCAGCGGCTCATTTCGCTGCTGAATATGTACCGTAGGAATAGACGATAACACATACTGGTTCGAAGGGCGCAACAGGTCGTTTAACGACACATCAGTTACCTTTTCACCGGCAGCTGTTTTCTTTACCAGGTCCATACCACAAATAGGACAAGCACCCGGTTTGTCCTTTATTATTTGCGGGTGCATGGGGCAGGTGTAGGTTTCTTTATGAGAAACCTGTTGTTCGGGTTGTTCCCTTTTCGTTTGCTTACAGGATATAAGCGATCCTACGACTACGCTCAGGATCAATAAAAACCAGACGATCCTTCGACTGCACTCAGGATAATATTTCATAATAAGTTTCATTTTATCTCCAGGATCTTTTCTAATTCGGCCTGTAACAACAGCGCAGCTTTTAATTGATCGAGGTATTCTAATTGCGTCATGTTTAAAGCTTCCCAGGCATCGAATAATTCAAACAACTGCTCGGTATTTTGTTCATAACTCAATTGCATGGTTTGAAAATTCCTGCGCAGCGAGGGTACTATTTGCGTTTCGTACAGGCGCATCTGTTTCTTTTTTGTTTCCAGTTCAGCCCTTGCTGAACCGGCCATGCCGGTTGCTTCGTTCAGGATCATTTGTTGCTGGCTTTTCAACGACTCATTTTGCCACACCAGACTTTCTGCTTTTGCCTTATTCATTTTTGACGACCATTTGGCCAATGGAAATTTTACCATGCCCATAATGGTAAATTGCGCCGGTTGGGTGCTGAGCCCTATCATGTGATCGTACCGAACACCAAACTCTGGTTTTAATTTGGCCAGTTCTGCGCTTCGTTGCAGGTTATTTACTTCCATGCTGCGTTGCAAGGCGTGAATATCGCTTCGGCGGCTAATGAGATAAGCCGAATCGAGCACGGAAGCAGGGAACTCTTTCCAGTTGTACAACGTATCGATAGTAAGCTCTGTATCTACGTTACGATACATGAGACTGTTGAGCATAATGCGCTTTTGTCGCAGGTCGTTTTCGAGCATCAGCTTCATGTTGTCGATATTGGCTAATGCGGCCTTGGCTTTATAATAAGCACTGATCTTTCCTAGTCCATTCTTATATCTTATCTCCGCGCTTTTGATCATGAAGTCAAGAATGCGGCTGCCTTCATCGAGCACCTTTTGCTTTTTCAACAGCACCACCCATTCATAATAGCTTTTCTTTACGGTATAAGACAACTCATTCAACGCAATTTTTCTTTTCTCTGTTTCTACGGTTGACATAGAACGCATCCAGGCGGCATCGGCATTTTGTTTTTTTCTGCTGGGAAACATTTGCTGGGCAGACACCATGAAAAAGCCCATGCCTTCTTTCATTTTCGCCGGATCGGCTTTTATTTCTTTGGTATTATACGGCGTCATAAACAACCCGGCGCCTGCTTCGGGCGCCATCCAGCTATAGGCCCCTTTTGCTTCTTCATTAAAAGCACGGGCTTCTGCTTCATACATCTTTAACCCGGGGTTGTTTTTTTCAACGGTGGTTAAAATTTCTGGTAGGGTCATTTGCGCTTGCGAAGTCGCCATGCCAACAGTCAGTATAGTAATTGAGAGTTTTTTCAGCATAATTTGTTTTTTAGTGCTTAGCCTCCAACACTTCAATTTTTCCATGCTTCCGCAATTCATATTCTTTAGCCATTAAAAAGATCAACGGGGTTACCAACAAAATATGGGTGTCCGAAGTAAGCA
>CBIMFG010000638.1:0-4033 GCA_966243125.1 uncultured Niastella sp. | reverse complement strand
GATGCTATTGTTGACACCGCCTGGCTGAACAACGTAACCGTAAGAGGTTTGTGGAATAACAAATCAGACCGCAATGCCTATGCTTATCTGGGCAATGAAGGTTGGAAAAGGATCTCACCAAGTAACGATGTAAACCATTACCTCCTGTTAAATGACCTGGCTTCTGCAAAATCTGCCGGTCGTAATGTAACTGCCCATGTTGAAAATGGCGTTATTACCGAGGTATATGCATAGTTTATAGTTCTTAACACAAAAAACTTATAACATGTCCAAGAAGAACATACCAACTGAAATGCCTGCCGCAGCAACTGCAAACAGCATTTTAAACCCGGAACCACAACCCATATTGCCGCCTGCCTCCATAATAGAAAATGGTAAGTCAATGCTAAGCGCTACTCCCATGGATTCTATTAAAGAAGTAGAAAAAGGGATGGCTGAAGAAGCGTTTGGCGCCGGTGTATGGTACAGCAATAAAAAAGTAGTTGGCTTATGGACCATTGCGCAAACCCGCAATGCATGGGCTAACATTCAGGACCTGGGCTGGAAGAAATTTTATAATGGATCAGATTCATCGATCGTAGCCTTTAATATTATTGCCGGCAGTGCGTTGGAAAAACAAACGCTGGTAAATGTATTGATCGAGAATGACCAGATTGTTGAGATCTATGCATGGTAATTGATAACCTATTTCAATACTACTTTGGCAGGCCGTATTTTGAGGAAGACGTGTTTTCAACTCAGGCATATTGCGCAGTGGCATATATGGCCTGTCAAAGTAGTATTTATTCCTATAGTATTGTTTAGCTTTTTAAAAATGCATTGTATGCAGGAGTACCAATTAAACGAAGCTGACAATGGCAGGAAATTGCAATTGCGGCTGGACGATCATGTGGTAATAAAACTGCCGGCCAGTCCGGGTACGGGCTATAACTGGGAGGTGCAGCCCAATAGTCATTTTAGTGTATCGCATCAGTACAAAATGCAGGCCGACCCCGGGGTTGGCGCCGGTGGTATGGATATTTTTGAACTGGATCCACAAACCCAGGTGCAAAGCGGATCGCTGAAGTTTTTGTATCGGCGGGCTTGGGAGTCAAATACAGGTAAAGAGTTTAGTATTAGTTATCAGATACAGTGAGTTGACCAGTTAACCAGTTGACCCGTGAAGTGCAGTTGCCTGAATAATCGAAAACCTACTCACCACTGACCACTCACCACTGACCATCTCATTTCAACAAACTTCCCGGCGTAACCCCAAACTTCTTCTTAAACGCCCGCTGAAAGTGTTGGGGATGGGCGTAGCCTAATTCATACGCAATGGTCGACATATTCTTCTCGCCCTGATAAATAAGGCGTTTGGCTTCGTTTAAGCGGTGTTCGTTTACAAAGGCAACTACACTGTTTTGAAATAACTGCCTGAAGCCCTTCTTCAATTTAAATTCATTGAGTCCGCATAGTTTTGACAGCTCCCCTAACGAAGGCGGGTTGTCGCAACGCGCAGTAAGAATATCCCGTGCATGGTATATTTTTTCTTTATCGCTGGCCTGCAACTTTACAGGTTTGGCAACTGGTGTAGATGGCTTCAGTAGTACCTCGCATTGCAGGCTAAGCAGGGACAGGATCTGCGATTCCATATAAAGCGATCGCAAGCCCGGTGAATCGGGACATTGCCAGATGTTATCAAAAATAAACCGAATTTGGCTGGTAAGCTGCTTTTGCGGCGCCTGTAGTACAAAGGAAGTGCCGCTGGCAATTTTATCTGCTACCATAGCCAGTTCAGGAATATAACCCGATAACAGCGAGATCATTTTTTCAGGTTGTATATGCACCCCAAACATGCGATAGGTACCGGTGCCAATTAATTCATTCTTTTCATTCGAATAGGGATTGAACAAAATATTGTGATAGTCTTTCCCATACAAGCAACGGTTCAACACACCCTCATGCGTTTGATACATATTTCCCTGCAACATAAAATTCATTTCAACAAACGGCAATGCATTAAAATGCTGCCAGGGCGCCGTTAGGGTAGTGGTATAGTTAATGCTGTCGATAATGCCCATGCCGCCAGCTGCTGTTATTTTCACCGTGCCCGTGCGGTCGGGAAAGGGCAGGGCATATTCCCTTACCACGCCATCGTGCAACTGAAAGAATGGGTTAAAATCTTCCTTTCGTTTGAATTCGTTCTCTTCCTTCATAACCTTGATTGACGATTGAAACTATTAAATATTTTCAGCTTCGTTGTTATTGGTTTTTGCTTGCAGCTTGCGGCTTGAAGCTTGTAGCTGCATTCATGGTACAAATTACTCCCGAATATGCCATCCATCTTTTTATGAACGCAGGAGTTTTGTATAAAATTAAACAGTATGCAGCATAAATCAATTCCAGTGCTCATTGTTGGCGGCGGATTAACCGGGTTAACTGCTGCCTTGTTCTTATTAAAACAGGGTGTTCATTTTTTACTGATCGAGCGTCGCGCCTCAACCTCCATTCATCCCCGCGCCCGTGGGTTTGATGTAAGAACGATGGAATTGTTCAGGGAATTGCAGCTGAATGAGGCCATTGTAGAAGCAGGTAAGGCGCTGGCGCCGGCCTGGGGCTTGTACCAGGGCGAATCGTTGATGCAGATCTTACAAGACATTGACCCGGCTAAATTAAAGGTAAATCATCCAATTAATTTTCCCGGACTCGAAAAACTGGCAGCCATGAGTCCGGTAGCCGGCGCCCGTTGTACGCAGGATCTTTCTGAGCCCATTTTATTACAGGCTGCACAGGAGCGGGGCGCCAACATCCGGTTCAACACCAAACTGCTTTCATTTACACAGTCGCAGGAGGGCGTAACAGCTAAATTACAGGACACTATAACCAACCAGGAGGAAACAATTGCCTGCCAGTATATGATTGCTGCAGATGGCGCAGGCAGCCCGGTACGTAAAGCTTTACAGGCTGCTACCAGTGGTCATGGTTCGTATGGACATTTACTGAACGTTTATTTTGAAGCCGACCTGGGCGCGCTGGTAAAAGGCCGTGAGTTCAGCATCTGCCGCATTACACAGCCCGGTTTGGATGGCATATTAACTTCTATTAACAACACCGATAAATGGGTATTTCATTTATATTACGATCCGGCAAAGGGTGAAAAGCCGGCAGATTATAGCCATGAACGATTAGAGAAGCTGCTGCCGCAACTTCTGGGTGTGCCGCAAATGGCAGTGCGTATTATAAGCGTGCTGCCCTGGCAGCCCACCGTTAGTGTGGTGAATAATATGCAGCATGGACGAATATTACTGGCCGGGGATGCAGCCCATCAAATGACGCCCTATGGCGGAAAAGGCGCCGCCACCGGTGTGCAGGATGTACAAAACCTGGCCTGGAAGCTGGCAATGGTTTTACAACAACAGGCCGGGGAGGAGTTGCTGCATTCTTATTCAAGCGAACGGCAACCCGTAGGCATGCAGGTGGCGGAAATGTCGGGTGCGCTGGCAGATGATAAAGGGTTGTTGAACATTCCGGGTTTTATGAAGCTGGTGTCGGCATCTGCCACCGAGTACAACCTCGAAAAAATGATAACTATGGTAGGCTTGCCCGATTTCAGATACACTTCATCGGCCATCATAAACAATGAGCCGCAAGGGGAACCCGCTTTATTGAGCGCACAACCCGGAACCCGTGTGCCGCATGTATGGTTACAAAAAGAACCACAACGGGTGTCTACGCTCGATTTGGCTACACAACACTTAACACTCATTACTGATGAAGCGGGTTCGGCCTGGCAATGGGCTGCAGAGGTAGTAGCTGAGCAACTTCAAATAAAGTTACCTGTATATACTCTTCAACAGGAAGATTGGAAAGAAATAACCCACCTGCAGGCTGGCGAAGTAATACTGGTTAGGCCCGATGGATTTGTAGCCTGGCGACAAACCCTGCCAACGACAAATGCGCCAGGGGTGTTGTTGGAGGCGGTGAGAAGGATACTGGCGGTGAAGGTTTAAGGTATAAAGTTTAAGGTATAAAGTTTAAGGTATAAGGGTGAAGG
>CBIMFG010000637.1:0-4049 GCA_966243125.1 uncultured Niastella sp. | reverse complement strand
CTAACGCGGATACAAGTGCTATTTTCGCCCCTACCATGGGAAAAACCAATTCAATTGTTACCTATATAAAAAAAGAAAAGCTGGCTGATTGCCTTAACTGGTTGTATAAGAACACCATTGTTGATGATGCGCCTTTACAACTCATCGTTAATAATGAGGAATTTAAAATACAGGGGACCAGGTTTAGAGTTTTATTGAACAATGTTAGAGACGAAGACATTAATGGGCAGGAGGTAGTAACGGAATTTGATAAATTATATTATTCTACCTGTCTGGTCTTTGATATAGATCTCGAGCTGATTACCTCAATTTCCGACTGGTCATCTGAATATCAGGGCTTTGAGTATATAGAACACTTTAAAAAAATCTTTCACAATCATTATTTAGGAAATGGTAAGCTCCGGTATGGTTACTATGATGCCACTATTACAAAGTTAAAAGACCATGAAGTGTATGAGTTTGAATTTTCCGCGGTAACAACCAGTATGAGTAATGTAATGGAAAGATCATTGGCTGTTAAAAAATGGATGGTGGAGCTTTCCCGCAGCTCAGCTGCCATTGTAACCTGTCTCGATCTGAATTATGTAAATAAAAAGGTATTCTATCATAGGGGCAACGAAATGGATGTGACTGTTATCAGTGATAAAATTGACCTAAGCCAACCCGGTTTTCCGGATGGTTTCTGGGACGATTTCCTGACATTTGCTTTTTAATCTAAATATCTCCATGTTAATCCGTTTACCCTTTATAGCAATAGCACTGCTATGGATCTTCAACAGCAGCTGTTCAAACAAATGCCCCGGCGCCACCACCATTCCCGCTGGTGAAATTACCAGCAGCTGGGTGTATGAAAACAAAGAGCTGGGCTTTCGCCTGCAACTCCCTCAACACTGGTATGTTAAGCCCGGCGGCTATCCCTGGGCCACCTTGATAGATAGTGTAAAGCCGGAATCTTTTGTGATTGTAAAGAATATTCAGCTAAAAGAAATGGGAAAAGGCTACGAACCTGCGCCGGCGCCCATGTACACCCTTTTTACGTTTGATACCGAACAGATCCATTCCCCCTACAGCCGTGGTATAACTGTAAGCCTTGCCTTGATGGCTTCTGAAAATCAGCAGGAAGCAGGGGATCTTCAGTTGCTGAAGACCTTTGTGAATTCGTTGAAAAATATTCAGACTAAAACAGACGGCCTGCAAAGTGTAACTTTGCCAACAGGTAATGGAACTATACGCGGAGTGTCGTATGAGCTAACGGTGGGAAGTAATAAGATGGGCTCCAGGTTGGTGCTAATTAAAAATTACGGGTGTTATAACCTGGCTATTTTTGCGAGCTATCGTACAGAAGCGCAATTGGAAAGCATAAAAACCATTTTGGCCACAGCAAATACCTCAAAATAGTAAGTTATGAAACAGAACCTGTTGCCGCCAGCTGTTGCAATCACGTATGCTGTTGAATACAGCGAAGAGGTGTTTGATGCCATCACTATTTTTAAAAATAGCGACCGGCTATGGGGTGTTTTGAAGGAAACCGCTGCCGGCGAATATGAATTGTTGGTGGAACCGGTTTATCACACTATCAGTTTTAATCCCGTATGGAATTACCTGCAGGCTGTGGTATTTACGGAAGGCTATTGGCAGGCGGATGGCTGTAATTATTATTTTTATGATGTAAACGGCCAGGTAAAAGCAAGCGTATCCGGCGTTTCAAGGGCGCGCATAGACGAAACCGGCCGGTTGCTGGTACTGAAGAACGATCATATGGGACTGATGGATGCCAGTGGTGAAACTATTATCAAATTCTCCTATGTGTCGTTGTTCAACCTGCAGGGTGATATTTACAAAGCGCAAAAGGGCAACGGCTATGGCATCATTGATACCAATGAAAACGTGCTGCTCAATTTTAAATACAAATATATTTTCACCAACGTTGCCAATGACCGGGTAATAGTACAGGACCTGAACGACCGGTATTTTTCTTTTCATTTTCCTACCGGCGAATTGCATGCCTTGCCTTACAACAACATTTTGCCGGCAACAGAATTGGGTTTGCACAAAGCGATCCTGCAAAGCCAGGAAACGGAATTCGACTATGGCGATAACGGCATGAGCGAGTATACAGGTAGCTGGGGTATTATATATGCCGATGGTACACCAAAGATCCCGGCTGAATATGCATTTGTAGATTGGTTGACAAATCCCAATTATTTCAAAGTAGCCACAGGCAAATTTACCTTCCACTTCAACGGGCACAGTGATACTTTAATTGCCGAAGGCGTTAAATGGGGCGTGGTGGATGCTAACAATAAAATTGTTGTACCCCTTGAATACGACTGGGTACAGGAAGAGGAAGACACCTTGTGGGTGGTGAATAAAGGCGGCGCCGTGTTCTTCAATGAAGAATCAGCACGTTGGGAAGTGCAGGGCGGTGATAATGAAATTATTGCTTATAATTCCTGATGGTTTGGCTGTGCGGTGTGTAAAAAGGCGACTGGCCATAGTAATTGCTTACGCCAATGCTGCCGCTGATGGAAAATGTTCTTTCGTCGTTCACATACATTAACCCCATATAGGCCGATGAAGAAACGCCGTACCGGTTGTTGCTCATAAAATTGTTGGTCTTATTAAAAGACTGCGCGTATGGACTGTTGAAATTGAAAATAGTAGGGGCTACTGCAACGCCCGCAAAGGCATACACATTATTTGTTAATTGCCGGTTAATTTGCAATCCCATGGGGGCCGACATAAAGGGGCCGCCGCCGCCATTGAACCAGGTGTAACCTGCTGAAATGCTGGCATATTTTGAAAAGAACCATTTCTTTTGGTGCGTATTGGAGTCGGCCGCCTGGCCATAATGCCTGAAGAAGGGCTGATTCATAGATCCAAAGCCCAATGGCGCCTGTGCTTTCACTGCCACAGCAGAGATCAATATCGCGGCAAAAAGGATTATCCGTTTCATCCTCATAAAGATAAGTGCTTTTATGCACAGTTAAAAGCCCCTTAACAGAACTGCCGGGGCTTTTAATACCGTTTTCATCAGCGGGGCGCCTGGCAGGCATAAGAATTTAGGCAAAAACAGGTATGCGGTTATTATGCTGGCTGTTTATAAGCCTTGGCAATCCCATGTTGGTTGCAACAGCGGACCCCATTCGTCCGTTTTCAGTTATTGCCTATTACAGCGGTAATGCCGCGGAAATAGACCGGTACAAGGTGCAGTCGCTTACGCATCTTATTTACAGTTTTACTTTATTAAAGAACAACCAGCTGCACGTATCAGCTGCGGCGGGGAGTATTTTGAAAAAACTGGTTTCATTAAAGAAAAAGAACCCCCAATTAAAAGTGGCCCTGGCCTTTGGCGGCTGGGGTGGTTGTAAAACCTGTTCCCAGGTGTTTGCGGTGGCAGCCAACCGGGAAGTGTTTGCCCAATCGGTGCTGCGTATTGTACAGCAATACCAGTTAGATGGTATTGATCTTGATTGGGAGTTTCCCACCATAGAAAGTTTACCCGGTCATGCGTATGGCCCGGCCGATAAACAAACTTTTACTGAATTAATAAAGGTCCTGCGCCATGCATTAGGGAACCAGTATGAATTGAGTTTTGCTGCGGGGGTATTCCCGGAATATTTATACAACGCAGTAGAATGGAAAAAGGTAATGCCGCTGGTTAACAGGGTGCATTTGATGTCGTACGATATGGTGAACCGGAAGAGCGCCTTCACGGGGCACCATACCGCTTTGTACAGCACAGCTTTTCAAAAAACTTCCATCGACAATACCATTCGCTTTTTAGATTCACTGAATATAGATCGTAATAAAATAGTGATTGGCGCCGCTTTTTATGCGCGCACCTATAAAGTGACCGATACCAGTAACCGTGGCTTGTACCAGCCAGCCGTGTTTGATGGGTTTGCCATTTATAAAAGTTACCGGCGGCGCTTTGCCAGCGAAAATGGATTTACGCGTTATTGGGATGATACCGCTAAAGTGCCTTTTTATTTTAATGCAACGCAAAAGCTATTTGTTACTTTCGATGATGAGCGGTCTGTAGCATT
>CBIMFG010000636.1:0-4055 GCA_966243125.1 uncultured Niastella sp. | reverse complement strand
TCATCTCCCAAAAAGAACGGGTTAAATTGGATCGGCTCTTTTTCACTATACGTGAAATAATATCCATCCAGAAGTTCACAGAGACCACGGTAGCTGTGCCCGACATCGATCACCACTGCATGGGCGCCTTGCTCTACATATGACCGTAGCAGTAAATTGGTGAAGAAAGATTTGCCCGAACCCGAGGGGCCCAATATGAATTTTGATCTATTTTGAATTATTCCCCGTACAAACATTTCATCAGATAGATCGACCATCACGGGCATGCCTGAAGTACGATCTGCTAAGCGAATGCCGATTGGTGATATAGAGCTCCTGTAATTGGTCTCATAGTTAAAAAAGCAGGTAGCCTGTTCGCAAAAGGTATCAAATGTCTCGTTGGAAGGAAGGTCACCGGCATTCCCCGGCATCGACGCCCAATAAATTTGTGCGGCCCCGGTTGTTTCCAGTTTGGTTCGGGCATCCATTTGAGCAAGCGCCGCAGAAACCATGTTTCGGATATCCTTTGCCTGTTGTACGTCTTGTGACCAGGTAAAGAGGTTAAAATGTGCTTTCACCGGTAGGCGCTGTTGCGATATGGCCTCATTCAGAAACTTGTTAACCGATTCCTTGCTAATGGAATTTTCTCTTGAGTAGTTACTTAGCGACTGTAGGCGCAGGCGCTTGCTCTCCAGCTTTTTCAGCGTACCTGGAGCATCGTCCAAAACGATAAACTGGTTATATAAATGATTACAGGGTAATAGTTGAGCTAATGGCGTAGCAAATCCAATACTAAATCTTGTTTTGTCCGTGCTGTATTTGTCAAAATTGATTCTTGGGCCGCACAATCCGGGAAGATCTTCCACGTCGGCCAGGGTAAACAGGTTACAGTGCAAGTCTCCTATTTTGATGGAGTCCGGGGTTATATTAATATCACGTATAACTGGATTTTCCTTTTCGCTTAATAAGTAACAGTATTGTTCCAATAGGCCAGCACGATGTTCAGAGCTCGCAAGCTCATCAGTTGTTAATCTTTTCAAACTGACGTAGCCACCATCTTGAAGAATTTTTGCAAACTGACTGGCTTTTTCCACGAAGGTTTCCATCAGTTTCGTATCTATGGTTTGGACAGGAACCAGAGAAGGACGAATGAGGCTGGAAAACATTGAACTTTTGAAATGTTTATTATCAGGTCTTTTGGTAAGAAAAACAAAACAGCGATGAGCCAGATAAGGGCGCTCGTGAAAATGGCGCTCACTGCTGATTGACAAAAAGCTTTTATCAGGATCTGTGAACTGCGCTTCATATTTAGCTTCAACAAACCAATCCTGTTTGTGTATGATAAGGTTATTTGGAAGTACTCTAATGGCCTTGATCCAGGTTTGATGCAAAGCTTCAAAATCAGTACTGGCTAGAGTAAATATCTCCGGCAATTCTACCTGGAAGGCAATGGTGACATCACCTTGCCGGGACAGAATGCAATCCTGTTCTATCTTATAAATTGGAAGTAATTCTTCCAGTTTTTTGTTCTTCCTCATTTTCTAATGCTTTGTTCTTTTAACTGAATGAATATTTTTCTCGACCTTGATTGAATAGAATGGGGAAGCCGCCCTTGTGCGGCTTTTTTCGTTAACCCATGTTCCCCATATTTTTTACTCAGATACTGGATCGCAACGTAAAGGCAAGCGCCTGAAGGCAGTACGATGGAAAGGCAGACATAATTATTCACACCGCTCACGAAGAGAATCGAAAACAACAACAATAGAACGACAAGACCTAAAGCCAGATAAATGATATATTGTGCCTTGATGCCTTTAAATTCTATGCTCCTGTTTACACCTTTATTGATTTCGTAGACGCTTGCCATAAAAAGATGAATGTTGAATAGAAATACTGACGATGAACGGAGCGTCGCAACGGCAGTCCATGAGGCATTTTGTTGCCGACACCAACCTATTGCAACCCGAAGAAACTCTTGAGGACGGTGGCAACGACAACTAAAAAAACGCAGGCCCCAAACCACGCTGCCGCAGTTTTATTCGTGTCTTGATCCCCATGAGACCACTTGTTATAGACCTTTATTGCTCCGACAATCCCAACCACGCCGCCTATCGCATAAAGTAATTTTTGAGCGGTACCGAAATAACCTGTGACAAGGCCTGTAGCCGCATTTATACCTGCATTTCCATCCTGCGCCGAAGCATAAGAGGCGACGAGTAAGAAACAAAATGTGATGGTGTAAATCTTTGCATGACGACCTGTTGCATTTTTATCCATTCGCTTCATGTTCAAAACGATTTTTATGTGAAGAAATAATTAAGTAAAAGGGAGGGTGAGAAATGGTGGAGAGATGGTAAAGGGAGGGTGAAGGGCCAAATGTCTTCTTATTTAATGCCATAAAGCCAAAAGCTGATCCTTGGTCAAGTTGACTCCACAGTCTCGCTCGACGCTGATTGCAATAAAACTATTGATAGCATCAAAATATTCCGTACCGCTGAATATGGTATAAGGACTGATTATGGCCCTCAGTTTTGAGGTTATTTCTTCCACATTAGGAGGAAATGAAGCAATGTGCGTAATGACATCCTGGACTTTTTCTACTACAATTTCTGCGGCTTTTAATAGAGCCGTTTCTTCGTCCTCAACAGGGATAAATTTTCCATCAATAACCGGTGGTTCTTCAATAATAATTTCTGTGTTATCGGAAAGCTCCAGTAAGGGCCTGTCAATAAGGGCTGGCGGGAAATCCTGTTCTGCTGAATGAATTATATTTAAGGGGGAAATACCTTTTGACTTGGCCAAAGCGGGCTGTACCTTTTTCTTATCCTTGGCAATTAAAAAAGCAATACCGATAGCAATACCACTGCTGATCAGAAAGAGCAGGAAAGTAAAGTCGTTGAATACCATTGGAAATCATTTTTGTGGTGAATAATCGCTGCTGCGTGTTTGTGAGTACAAAAATGATATCGCAAAGAGGCGTTCTTTCAGAGCTACGGTCGAGGCTCGGCAATATTTTTTAAAATAGGAGGTTTTTTGTAAATCGAAAAAGCAGCAAGCTACGGTGCGACGAAGGAGCGCCGTTGCTGCTGCTTTTATAAGCCTTGCGCTGGCAAGCCTTTGTGGGGCGGCGCTGTTCTTCCGCCAGGGGCTTGTGCACAGGCCGCGGAAGTACAGCGCCGCCCTGGCCTGGGGAGCGCAAGGCTTGTGTTGGATCGATTGTAATTGTATGGTCAGATCGTTTAGTAATCGGATCACATTTGCAACAAATAGATGAGGCTGCTCATATTGTTAATGAGTATACTAAGTAAGCAGTTACCGCCGATCCTTTGTTTCAATTTTATCGATGTATTGCAAGTAGCTTTCCTTTAGGCCATCCAGATAAATAGTATATCCATTTTTACGTCTTAAAATTTCCTGGAAATCCCTTGTCGGATTGGTTATTTCAACACCAAAATGTTGTTGGACAAAATCAGTTATATCCTTTAATGTGGCCTTCCCATTGTTAAATGATCCTTTTGCCTTGAAAGCATATACCAACTCAATTAAAGCGGTTTTCGAATCCGTCCAAACCGTCTTAGGAGCTTCTGAGGGAATTTCAAAGGCCACTGGAAAGGATGATATCTCAGTTTTTTTCTTAGAAAGATGGGTGGCCAATTTTTCATTAGCCCAATAAACCGCGACCAGGCAATCATATCCAGTAGAATAGTCAGGATCTTGAAAGACTTTCCAATTGGTAATGTCATCTTGTTTCCCTCTGACAAAATAAAACTCATCCAGGTGCGTAGCACCTGATCGTAAATAGGAATAAAAGCTTTTATTGCTTCCAAAATCCTGGGTAATTTTGTTCAATTCTGCATCATAATATTCCTTAAGAGTTTGCAGGCCGGTGATGGGCTTATTGATTTCTATGCGGTATACCTCGGAATAAAACAGCAAGTGTGCAAAAAATTTCGGCTTTTTGTACTTGAAGAAATTTACTTCCTCTTACTGGCTCTCAAATTGTCGCGCAATAACATATTCCCTGAGTTGTTTGATATATAATTTTGAAACGCGAATGGCCTCAGAGAGTCGTTTTG
>CBIMFG010000635.1:0-4055 GCA_966243125.1 uncultured Niastella sp. | reverse complement strand
GTAAAGCCTTTTTTGTACAACGCGATAGGGCCGAAAACGTGTTTAATATCACTGAGGGAACCGAAAAAAAGAAAGAACAGGATGTGCCTTTTGTGACCCATGGCATTCAATCGGCTATTGAACTGCTGCCCGATACAATTGGAAAACAAATTGAATACAGGGAGTTATTCAGAAAACAGCCGCCTGTGCTCAATACCATTTATTCGCAGCCGCTCGATTCGTTATTACAACCCATGATGTACCGCAGCGATAACTTTTTCGCGGAACAATCGCTGTTGATGGTGAGCCAGGTAAAACTTGGCGAAATGAATGACGGAAAGATCATAGATACTTTGTTAAAAACCGATCTGCGCAACCTGCCGCAAAAGCCCCGTTGGGTTGATGGCAGTGGACTAAGCCGTTATAACTTATTTACACCCAATGACTTTGTAGCGCTGTTGCAGAAAATGAAGCAGGAGGTAGGCATGAAAAGGCTGCAAGGCATACTGCCTACCGGCGGCAAGGGCACCTTGAGCAATTTGTACAAACAGGATAGTAATTATATATTTGCCAAAACCGGTACCCTATCGGGTGTTGTAGCGCTGAGCGGGTATTTATATACTAAGAAGAACAAGCTGCTGATCTTTTCAGTGCTGGTGAATAACCACACTGGCAGCGCCAGCAACATCCGCAAGCGGGTGGAGACTTTTTTGAATGGCATCCGGGACCGGTATTAACAAAGTTTTCAATTTTCTCTTTTTTCCCCCAACCGTATTGTAACCCTACTCCGTATTATTATCAGCAACTGGCAATTGGCCGTTAAACTTTAGAGCGATTTAGCATTCAAAACAAGTCAGGTTTTTTAGAACAACACAATTACAACAGGCTTGATTGTCCACCAATGCTACTGATATAGAACTGATCAATGGTTGTATCAATAACAACCGCAAGGCCCAGGAACAATTGTATAAGAAGTTTTATGGGCCCATGGCATCTATTTGCCTGCGATATACCCGCAATCAGGAAGATGCGATAGAAGTATTGCATAATGGTTTTTTGAAGGTATTCAAGAACATTCATATGTATGATATGAGCCGTGCTTCTTTGTATACCTGGGTGCGAACCATTATTATCAATTCTGCTATTGACTTTGTACGGCAGCGCAGCAAATTCCATACGCACATTGAACTGGAAAAAGTAGATGAGCCTTCTATTGATGCAGATGCTATACAACGAATGTCTTCCCATGAAGTTTTATTGCTCGTACAAAAGTTATCACCGGCTACCCAAACGGTGTTCAACCTGTATGTAGTAGAGGGATACAATCATAGAGAAATTGCTAATTTATTGGGCATTAGTGAAGGTACCAGTAAATGGCACCTGAGCGAGGCTCGCAAACAACTGCAAAAACTATTACAAACCTTGCAAGTGAAAATGTGATGAACCTGAAACATCCATACGAAAAACACTTAGCGGAGAAACTGGTGCAACTACCGCCTCCTGGCGACCCTGACCAAAACTGGCAGCAAATGAAGACGCTGCTTGATAAAGATATGCCCCGTGGCGGGGCCGCTCCTGGTGGTTCATACCGCTGGTGGGTTGCCGGCACTCTTATTGTGGCTGTGCTGGTGGGAACGTGGTTTGGCGGTAAACAACTTATTACAAAAGAACAACGTAATGAAGCTGTTGCCGGCACTATAAAAACCGTTAACAACAAAAAAGCGCCAACCGTTGCTTCAACAGAAAAAAATGTTGAACAACCCGCTATAAAAAATAAAAAACTGCCAGGGGCCGAATACGCCTCTACCACTCCCGGCGCCTCTGAAGGGGCTGCTGCGGTTGCTGATGACCAGCAATCAGATATGGCTGTTTCCAATAATAAGACTAATAGTGAATCGGGGCCTGCTGATAAAGCCGCGAAAGCGCGAAGTAGTGGAAACAATACCCATGCGCCAGTGTTGGAAACAACCAACAACGTCCCAAACAATTCGAGCTACCACAATAAAACATCTTCTGATAGAAAAAAAATTTACGCTGCTGATTCAAAGAATGTAAAAAACAATAGAACCGGTAAAAGTGGCCATACAATAACCAATGAAAGTGCTGCTGTAACAAGTGGCGCTGCTACTGGCAAGGTTAAAAACAAAAAGGGAAAAAACCGGTCTGCAAAAGGCGTGGTAGAAAAGGATCCGTTTGCTTATAAACCTACTATTCTGCCACCACTCCGTTCACAGCCATCACAACCGTCGGCGGGGTTAAAGGAATCGCTGGTTACTTATAAAATTAATTATACGGGCGGCGTTATTATATCGCCATCGGGTATGGTGCAACGGGAGTTTACTTATCTGTTTCCTGAAAAGGCGGTGGCAAAAAGCAAATCAACACGCCGCAAATCGAATCCTTTCAAAACAAATGAGGATAAAACATTTGCCGTTGGTTTATCGTTGCCAATGGGATTCCCCATAGGCGATCAGCAACCACTGGCTTATAACAGCCAGGCAGGTGTTAACACTATCTCTGATTATATTCCATCGCCCCATTTTCAATACCATTTCAATAATAAAACCTATGTACAGGCCGGGGTGCAGTTTAAGGCCCCTCAGTTTATACATCCTTTGCTGTTATATCAAAACCAAACAAGATATGCTGCGGGTCCCGATATTATGGAGGAGGTCACCAACATAACTGCCCGTAAGCTGTACTATTTTAATATTCCGCTTACTATTTATCACAGTCCGCTCAAGAACTTTTATATGGGAACGGGTTTGCAATACAGTAACCTATTGAGTGGCGTAGCGCAGTATGAACAGCTAAAAAAGCGGTATAGTGCGGGCGGGCCGGTGCAGGAAGAGTATGAGAGTCATTTTTCCAAGTTTAAGAACGACTTCTTATCGAGCAGGTTAAATGGAAGCGAAGTGCGATTACTGGTTGACATGAGTTATTACTGGAGCCGGTTTACGGTAGGACTGCAATACAGCCAGGCTTTCAATAATTATGTAAGCATACAGGTAAACCCGCCCCTGTCGCCTTATGTGTTCGATAAAAATAAAAGCCTTCAGTTTTACCTTCGGTATAACATCTGGGAAGATAAAAAAAGGAAACAGCCTAAGGGCCAATCTTTGTTAACGCTTAAATAATTGCTCCAGGTAGTCTTTTTTGAATTCAATATATGTGGGGTTGCCACTGGCCGTTACGTTTGGCTGAGCACATTTGAACAGGTCAGTGGTAAGGCCACGCATTTCATCTAAGGAGAGGAAGGTGCCGGGCTTTATGGCCTGCTGCCAGGCCAGCGAGCGGATCAACTTTTCCCTGCGGGAGAATTTAAGATCGCTGCTAAAATGTTTGAATTGTTCCAGCAAATTTTCTATGGCCAGTTTTTCATTTCCAGCCGATACATCGGCCGGTGTGCCCTGTATTACAAATGAATTGGCGCCAAAGGGTTCTATCAAATAGCCCAATTGATTCAGATCGCCAGCCAGGTCCTGCAGCAAAACAGCATCAGAGGCCGATAACTGCAATGTAACGGGGAACAGGCTGCGTTGTGCGGGAATACTTTTGCCTACGGTAGCGGCGGCAAAACGTTCGTATAAAACGCGTTCGTGCGCCAGCTGCTGGTGAATAAGCATAAAGCCCTTCGCTGTTGGCGCTACAATATAGCTGCTGTGCAACTGAAATAACAGGGCATTGTCATCAACCAGTTGTTTGGCAAAAGGTGTAGTATACTGTTGAGCCGGGGGTACATAATTACCATCACCCTCTTGTTTTTTAAGTTTATCGAGTAGCGACTCAAATTTTTCTTCTTTTTGGCCGTCACCAGTGGCCAGTTGCCGGTTACCAGTTCCTGGTTGACTGGCATCTGTTTCGAAGAAATCCTTCCAGTGTTTTAGTTCCGCTTTATCGCTGGGGTTTATAAAATGGGCCTGGCCTCTTGTTGAAAAATTTTTAGCTAGGTCAGAAGAGCGGGCAGCCTGCTGCTGATCTTCTGTGAAAGGCTTGTTTAAGGCATCCAGCTGTTGAATGGTAGGGTCCAGGTCAAATTCAAGCGTGGGTGTAATGCTGAACTGGGCCAGCGCATG
>CBIMFG010000634.1:0-4057 GCA_966243125.1 uncultured Niastella sp. | reverse complement strand
GTTGAAGGATTCTATTGTGAAAGCCAACGACCAGGGTAAGATCAAGATCAAAAAGGTAACGGATAACACCGCTGCTGAAGTTGAAGTGCTGATTGACCTGGCGCCCGGTATTTCACCCGACATTACCATCGATGCTCTGTACGCCTTCACCGATTGTGAAGTAAGCATTTCGCCCAACGCCTGTGTGATCGTTGATAAAAAACCAAACTTCATCAGTGTTCATGAACTGCTGCGCATTTCGGCGGAGAATACCAAGGAGTTACTGAAGCGTGAGTTGGAAATCAAGCTGGCCGAGCTGCAGGAAAAATGGCATTACACCTCGCTCGAAAAGATCTTCTTCGAAGAAAAGATCTATAAAGAGCTGGAGAAACGTTACGCCACCTGGGAAAAAGTGCTGGATGGTATTACCGAAGCGTTCAAACCTTTCCGCAAACAATTGCGCCGCGATATTACCCGGGAAGATATTGTTAAACTGACTGAGAAGCCTGTTCGCCGGATCTATAAACTGGATATTGATGAACTGGATGCACAGATAAAAGGGCTGGATAAAGAGATCAAACAGGTTAAACACGATCTGAATAACCTGGTTGACTTTGCTGTTGCATATTACGAAAACCTGTTGCAGAAATATGGCAAGGGCCGGGAGCGTAAAACAGAGATCAAACTGTTTGAAGCCATTCAGGCCAAACAGGTGGCTATTGCCAACACCAAACTGTATGTAAACCGCGCCGATGGTTTCATTGGCAGTGGTTTAAAGAAAGATGAATTTGTGGTAGATTGTTCTTCGCTCGATGACATCATTGCGTTTACCCGCTCTGGTAAAATGAAAATTGTGAAGGTGAGTGAAAAAGCCTTTATTGGTAAGGACATCATTCACGTAGCTGTTTTCCAAAAGAACGACGAGCGCACTACCTACAACATGATCTATGTAGATGGTAAAACCGGCATCACCTATGCCAAACGTTTTAATGTAGTAGGTATTACCCGCGATAAAGAATACGACCTCACCAACAAAGGTGCAGAGAAAGCTAAAGTTCATTACTTCACGGCCAATCCTAATGGCGAGGCGGAAGTAGTGAAAGTGGTGCTGGACCCAAACAGTACGGCACGTAAAAAAGAATTTGATTTCTATTTTGAAGAACTGGAGATCAAGGCCCGTCAAAGTTTGGGTAACCAGGTTACCAAGTTCAGGGTTAAAAGTGTTAAGTTCAAAGAAGCTGGTAAATCAACCCTCGGCGGTAAAAAGCTGTGGTTCGATGATCAGTTCGGCCGCTTAAGCACCGAAGCCAAAGGGCAGTACCTTGGCAGCTTTCAACCCGATGACAAGATCTTTGTTGTATACAAGGATGGTAACTACGAGATCACTGACCAGGAGTTAACACAGAAGTTTGATATTGAAAAAGTGATCCAGATAGAGAAATTCAATCCGGAAAAAACCGTTACCGCCATCTACCTCGATAACGATAAACAGCAATTCAACGTAAAACGTTTCAATATTGAAACCACTACTTTACGTAACAAGTTCATGCTGATAAAAGAAGGGGAGGGTAATTACCTGGAAGCGGTAACCACGCATCCCGAACCAATCGTGCAGATTAAAACGGGCCGTGGCCAACAGGTGCGCACCCAAAAGATCAAGATTGCCGATATGGTGGAGGTAATGGGTTGGAAAGCGGTTGGTACCAAACTGGCCGACTTTAGCAAGAGCACCGAGTTTGAATGGACGATGAAAGAACAAAAAGAAGATCCGGAACAACCAGAACTGTTCTAAATACAGCCGAAAGCTGTAAGCCTCAAGCCGCAAGCAATACACCGCTGCGCGGAAGCTGCCGCGAAACGGGTAACCGGTAACCGGTAACTGGCAACTTGGAACCTGGAACCTGAAACCTGAAACATGGAACTCGGAACTTCTGAATAAATAAAAAAGGCCCCTGAATTAATCGGGGGCCTTTCTTATTACGAAAATATATTGAATCGCTAATGTCGCGATATTCGTTTTTTAATTCTCACCGTCGCATTCTGCGTCTAAGAGCTGTACAAAAACACCTCAAACCGGGAAATACCATCGGTAACCACCATTAAAGCTGTATTAGGTGGAATTTTACCCAGGTTTTCGGCAAACAAACTCACCTCATTTACATCTTTGCTATTATCGAGCGTAAGGTAAATATTAACTGCGCGGGCGGTTAGTTCCTGGTGTGATATAACCGGTTGGCCATTCAGGAAAACGGTAACGGTATCGCCGTCAATTTCGCCATTGTCGTACAGGCTGATGCGAATAGAATCGCTGCCTATTTCCAGGTCCTTGGTATAAATGATCTTTCTGCGGGTGAATTGGGCTATCAGGTTACGCTCACTGTACGCCTCAATGGCGCTGTCGGTGATCTTAACCGGGGCAATGCTGGCAGTACCGGTTGCAGGCACGCCGGTAGGAGAGCCGCTTATTGTAGGCATGCTGGTTTTTACCACCACATCTTCACGTTGCGGCAACCAGAAACGTTTGCCTACGATGCTGCTGCTAAGCATGCTATCGAGGTTTTTGGTAGCCACATCGAGGGAAAAGCTGGCCCGCATCTGGGGGCAGGTGTATTTGTATTTGTCGATGGTAACAAAATTGCCGCTCATAGAGCTTTTTACCTGGCTTACCCGCAGGGTGCCTTCAAAATCCATCATGCATTCAGCCCCGGTTTGGGTGTTCCGCGACTGGTAAAACAGCATGGGTAAGTTTTTAATTCTTATCTGCCGGGTAGCTTGGTCGTAGGTACCCCGAACAAAAAAGCTTTGGTAAGAATCTTTAAAGTAATACCCAAAAACGCCTTCTACCGAGTTGCCTTTTTGTTTCAACACCAATTCAGTAAGATAGTTGTTGTAAACGCCCTGCGCCATAACATCAGCCTTACCATACCAGGATCCCGATATTGATTGAGAAAAAGCAAACCTTCCGGTTACTAATAAAGAGAGAACCAAAATAATGCGTAGCATATGTTAATTTAAGTAGAAAAATCAAGCCATGCAATTAATTGCAAATTCCTTATTACAAAATATGCCCGTTAAGTGATGCCAGTGTTGGGTACTTAACGTTTTTCTAAGCGGCCTATGGCTTGTTCCTGGGTGGGTGTTTTTCAATTGGATATTGTCTCTCGGAAGGGTACAAATTAACGGTGTGCTATCAACAAGCATTATAATGCCTGCCTGCAAAAGTATATCGGAGTTTTCAATTCTCAGAGTAATCGGGAAACTTGGTGGAAAATAAATTATTATATGGGTAGAATTCAGTGGTGGGGTAGTGATTATACGATATACTGGTCGTGTAAAATGTTGAAAGCTGCAAGCTTCAAGCAAATACAGGCTGTAAGCCTTAAGCTGCAAGCTATAAGCAAATACACCTCATCGCGGCAGCCCGGGTATTTTCCTGGTCAACTCGTGAACAGGTTAACTTGTGACCCTTTCCCTTTATCAACTATCTCAACCCTTTCAATGGTATCAACCTGTTAACGTGTTAACTTGTCAACTCGCCAACTCACTTCAAATACCTCTTCATCTCCCGATCATTATCCCTCGCCTTAATTGTCTCACGCTTATCATAGTTCTTCTTCCCTTTAGCCAAACCAATCTCCATTTTTACAAAACCGCGCTCATTAAAGAAAATGCGCAACGGAATTATAGAATAGCCTCTTTCCTTCATCTTGGCTTCCAGTTTGCGCAACTCCTTTTTAGTTAACAGCAATTTGCGGTCCCGAACTGATTCGTGGATGTATAATGAACTGTGAGAGTACTGAGCAATGTGGAAGCTTTTAACCCACAGTTCGCCTCTATGAAAAAAGCAATAGCTGTCGTTAAAGCTGGCGCGCCCGTCGCGCAGTGATTTCACTTCCGATCCCACCAATACCATGCCCGCATCGTATTTATCTTCGATGAAATAATCGTGGTAAGCCGAGCGGTTCCTCAAATCTGCCATTAAGTGATTGCGCGATTTAGTGATGTAGGGATTTTGAGATTTTCGGAAAGATCAAATGATGAAATCCCAAAATCTCAAAATCCCTAAATCAGAAATTAT
>CBIMFG010000633.1:0-4061 GCA_966243125.1 uncultured Niastella sp. | reverse complement strand
TGGCAGGATTAACGGAAGAAGATTTCATCACCCTGCATCCCGGCAATGAAAACAATACCGGCAATATGGCCATTAATGCACCCGGAACCGGGTTGGGTCAGGCGGGTTTATTCTGGAATGGCAACAACCATTTTCCCTTTCCTACAGAAGGGGGGCATGCCGATTTTTCACCGCGCACCGATGATGACATTGCTTTATTAAAATACCTGCAAAAAGAATACGGAGTTGTAAGCTGGGAGAAAGTGGTGGCTGGCCCGGCTATTGTAGACATCTATCGTTTTTTACGCGATGTAAAAAAGATGGAAGAACCCGAATGGCTAAAAGAAGAGCTGGCAAAAGAATCGCCCGATTCAGCTATTATAAGCGGAGCTGCCATTGAACAAAAATCTGCAATTTGCGTAGAGACCATGAATTTGTTTGTTCGTTACCTGGCCCGCGAATCATCGAACCTGGTGTTGAAGTTAAAAGCAACCGGTGGTTTGTTTTTGGGTGGCGGCATACCACCAAAAATTGTCCCTTTGTTGTTACAAAAACAATTCATGGAACATTACATGGACTGTGACCGCATGCAACATTTGCTGGAGAATATTCCCATACGCATCATTAAAAATGACAAGGCTGGCTTAATTGGCGCCGCCTGGTATGGAGCTTACCTAATGTAACTATAAAATATAAGCGAAGAGCCCACCCGAGCGGACTCTTCGCTTATAAATTTACTTTTACTTCTGTGTTGTTGTGGGAGAAGACAGATTGATATGCATCGTATCTCTCTTAGTTGTATCTTTCTTTTTCTTAGGTGTAGTATCCTGCACAATATGATTTCCATTATATTGTTCTGCTCTCACTGGATGGTTTGATACTACCATTGTAAATGCGAAAATGCAAAGACCAATGCCTGCCGCTAAAAAGCTTCTTTTCATAACTTTGAGTTTTTAGTATATTAAATATTTAATTGACTACCGTATCTGGGGCGGGTGCAGGCTACTAATCAGGTTAAGCAATCGGCTTGTAGTTTTTAAATCGCTAGGTTATGATAACATTAGTAAGAATCATGCCAAAAAAATACAGACGCTATCAAAATTTGCCTGTTATTTATTAATAATTTATTAGAATCACTTTAAGCAATCCGTATTATTTATTGATAATCGGTAAGATATATTTCAACATACAATATTCATCCAGCTCAACCGTCTACCATTTGAAAATACCCTACTACCCGTAGTTTCTTGCCAACCAATAATTAAAAATGTTTATTAGCAACATTGATTTAGAAACATTAAAAATGTTAACCGCTTTATATGGCCCGAGGTAACAGAAAAGATAACGGTGTTCGTAAACCGGACATGCCTAAAGCAAAGTTGAACAGAGAAAATCTGAAAGAAGCAATATTAATTTTCAGCTATCTTAAACCATATCGCTGGACGTTTGTAACCGGCTTGCTTTTTATTGCGCTTTCGAGCGGTACAACCATGGCGTTTCCTTACTTCTTAAAGAAGCTGATTGATAGTGCGCACTCACTCAGCCTGGGAAAAAATGCTGTTTCGCCTGGCACCATTGCCTTATGGATGTTGGGTATTTTAAGTTTGCAGATGATCTTTTCCTTTATGCGGGTATTTTTATTTACGTATGTAGGCGAGCATGCGCTGGCGGATATGCGAAAAGAAGTCTACAGAAAAATGATCATGATGCCCATGAATTTCTTTGCCCAACGCAGGGTAGGGGAGTTATCGAGCCGCATCAGCGCCGACTTATCGCAGATCCAGGACGCAGTTACCGGTATGCTGGCAGAAATTTTGCGTGGCCTGTTGACGCTGATCATTGGGATGGTATTAATATTTGTATTAAGCAAACAATTGGCCGGCCTTATGTTATCTGTATTGCCGGTTATTGTGGTGGTGGGTGTGTTGTTCGGAAAAAGGATCCGCAAGCTGTCGCGCAATACGCAGGACCAGTTAGCCGATTCCAATATTATTGTGCAGGAAACCCTGCAAGGCATTAGCAATGTAAAATCGTTTACTAATGAATGGTATGAAATAGGCAGGTATACCCGCAGTTTGCAGGACGCCGTAAAAATGGCTATTACTAATGGCCGTTTCAGAGGTTTGTTTGTATCATTTATATTGATGAGCATTTTTGGCACCATCATTCTGGTTGTATGGTATGGAACTACCCTGGTGCAACATGGCGCCATCACCTTTGGCGATTTAACCGCCTTTGTGGTATACACTGCTTTTGTAGGTGGTAGTATGGCGGGCTTTGCCGACCTATACAGCCAGTTGCAAAAAACACTGGGCGCCACACAACGCGTTCGTGAGATCTTGCGCGATGAAACCGAACCGGTAACTATTGTTGATGAACCGGTACAGGAGAATAATAAATTAAAGGGCGCTATTACATTTGACCAGGTGGCCTTCAGCTATCCATCCCGCAAAGAAGTGCATATCTTAAAAGACGTAAGTATTACCGCCGCACCAGGCGAACAAATAGCCATCGTAGGGCCCAGTGGCGCGGGTAAATCAACCATTGCGGCCTTGTTGTTGCGCTTTTATCAGCCCGATGAGGGCCGGTTGTTGTTTGATGGCAAACCGGCTGAGAGCATTCCCCTTTCGCAGCTTCGCAAACAAATGGCCCTGGTACCGCAGGATGTGATGTTGTTTGGTGGAACCATAAAAGAAAATATTATGTACGGTAAGCCCGGCGCTACCCAGCAGGAGATTGAAGAAGCCGCCCGTAAAGCAAACGCGCATGATTTTATCACCAGCTTTCCCGAAGGCTATGAAACAATAGTAGGGGAGCGGGGTATTAAATTGTCGGGCGGACAACGGCAGCGTATTGCCATTGCGCGGGCCATTTTAAAAGATCCGGTTATTTTGGTACTGGATGAAGCCACCAGTTCGCTGGACTCTGCCTCTGAATCGGTGGTACAGGAAGCATTGGATAATTTGATGAAGAACCGCACTTCCTTTGTGATCGCGCACCGGCTCTCCACCATTCGCAATGCCGATAAAATTATTGTGCTCGACGGCGGGCATGTGGTTGAAAGCGGCACCCATCAACAACTCCTTGCTCAGGAGGACGGGTTGTATAAGAGTTTGACGAAATTACAATTAGAATTTTCTTCGGAAGATCAGAGGTGAAAGGAGAAGGGTGAAGGTCGTACAATTTTAAGGCTCAGGACTAATGTTAATTCTCATATTTTCCGGAACCACTTTCACCTTTCACCCTTCAACCTTCAACCTTCAACCTTCACCCTTCACCCTTCAACCTTCAACCTGGAACTTGCAACCTGCAACAGTATTTACAACTGAATATCGTTTAATGAGTTGCTAAAAATATTTGCTATTAAATCAATATTAATTTTTTACTGCCTGCCCACCAGTTTATATTTTTTTGCGTCTAATGCCCGTCCCGGTAGTAGGATTTAGGCATCCGGTGTACAAAAAACAATTATAAACTGCGTAATGAAAACTGTATTAGCACTGTTTTTAACAACAATTATCACAATATCTGTATGTGCCCAAAACGACCATGCTTCCCACAACAAACCGGCTGCCGCAGGCGGCGGTAAACTGTTCGGCCGCATTGTTGATGCCAAAAACAATAAAGGCATCGATGCTGCTTCCGTACAACTGTTTCAAAAAAACAGCGACATCCTGGCAGGAGGGATGCTCACCAAACCCAATGGAGATTTCGATATCGCCAATCTCACCATCACCGATACATTCAAACTGGTAACCACTGCTATAGGATATGCTAAACAGGAGCTCATCATCACGTTCGATAAATCGGCCAAAGGCGCAAGCGTAGAAAAAGACCTTGGCAACATCAAGTTAACCGCTGAGTCACAAATTTTGGGCGCAGTAACCGCAACGGCACAGAAACCCGCTTTGCAAATGGGTATCGACCGCAAAACCTTCGATGTAGAAAAGAACCTCTCATCTGCAGGAGGTACCGGCATCGATGTAATGCGCAATATTCCGTCTGTAACTGTAGATGTGGATGGGAATGTATTACTGCGCAATAATTCGCCACAGATCTATGTAGATGGCCGCCCTACTATA
>CBIMFG010000632.1:0-4062 GCA_966243125.1 uncultured Niastella sp. | reverse complement strand
ACCAGTGTAAATGCCCAGTTCAGCGGCGACCCTAATCAACCCCTGTTCATCCTCGATGGATTTGAAAGCAACCTGCAAACAATTTATGACCTCGACATCAATCGTATTGCATCTATCACCCTGCTGAAAGATGCTGCCTCTACTGCCCTGTACGGTTCAAAAGCAGCAAATGGGGTAGTGGTGGTAGAAACAAAACGGCCTGTTGCCGGCAAACTGCGTGTGAATTATTCGGCAGACCTTTCATTTGATCTGCCCGACCTGAGCAGTTATAACCTCATGAATGCAGATGAAAAACTTAAGTTCGAAAAACTGGCTGGCGCTTACAATGCGCCACAGGGCGATCAATGGAGTGCAGATTCCTTATACAATGCAAGGCTGATGCAGGTGCGCAGTGGAGTAAATACATACTGGTTAAACGAGCCGGTACAAATGGGATTTACACAACGCCATTCCTTACGAGTGGCTGGTGGCTCCAATGAATTGCTTTTTGGCGCCGGCATATTTTATCGCGATCAGAATGGTATTATGAAAGGATCAAACCGAGGAACATGGGGTGGTAATTTTGATATGAACTATCGCAAGAACCGGATCAACATTACCAATAACCTCACCCTCTCAAACCTGAATGCAAACGAATCGCCTTACGGTTCCTTCAAGGCATTTGCACAGGCTGTTCCCTACTATCCAAAGTATAACGCAGATGGTACCGTGCCCATGTACCTGGCGCCTGGTAATACCACCATGGTGAACCCGTTGTACAATGCTTCGCTCTTCAGTATCAATAACAGCCAAAGCCTTTCTTTCAGAGATAATCTGCAGGGTATTTATACCATTTCAAACTCATTCCGTTTAACGGGTGGTGTTTCTATTTCACGCGATAACGGCAATGCTGTGGTCTTCATTCCACCTAATAATTCGGCATACGCCAATGTTGATATTTATCAGAAAGGGAGTTATACCCAAAACAATATAAGCAACAATGCCTATAGCGGCAATCTCATGCTGTCTTTTGCAAAAGTGATAGGGCGCCACCAGATCAATGCCAATGCCCGTGGCGATATACAACATACTGAAGCCATCGCTACTTCGTTTTCTGCAGTTGGATTTCCTTTTGGTACCAATGGTAATCCGCGGTTTGCATATGGTTATACCCCCAACACCCGGCCAACATCTTCAGACGTAGTATCGCACAATGGCGGGTTGCTGGGTAGTGTGAACTATGCTTATGATCAGCGCTTTTTGCTCGATGCTACGTACCGCCTCGATGGGTCAAGCAATTTCGGTTCCAACAAAAGAACACAACCATTTGCCTCAATAGGTTTAGGCTGGAATATTTCAAAAGAACCTTTTCTGCGTGATGCAAAATGGATAAACCTGTTTAAACTGCGTGCCAATACCGGGTATACCGGTAACCAGAACCTGGGTTCCTTTACCTCCACCTCGGTATTCACCTATCTGTCGGGCATAAACCCCTTTGGCCAGGGGCTGGATATGCTTTCGCTTGGCAACAGTAACCTCGACTGGCAGCGAACATTGCAGCAAAGTGTGGGCGCAGACTTTACTTTTTTGAATAACCGCATCAGTGGTAGTGTTGAGTATTATAAAAAGAATACAGATCCCTTGATCCTGTCGGCCGGTGGTTTAACACCATCGTCAGTTGGTATAGGCGCCAACTATGTATACAATGTGGGCAGTCTTAAAACTACAGGTTACTCCTTTAATCTGCGCCTAACCCCTGTTTACAACCTGAAAAAACGCATCGTATGGACGGTAGGTGTATCAGGACAAACCGTTAAAAGTATTTACGGCGGGCTGGGTAATAGTTCTGCCAAGCTGAACGAACTGTCTGCCGCTACACTGGTACGTTACAATGATGGCAACAGTCCCGATGATATTTGGGCAGTGCGCTCACACGGTATTGATCCAGCTACCGGTAACGAGATCTTCGAAACCAAAACAGGCCAGTACACTTTTGTATATGATGTAGCAGACATTGTAAAAGTAGGCAACACCCGGCCGGCCATTGAAGGAATTATCAATACTTCATTTACTTACAAAAGCCTGAGCTTCGGCGCTTATATGCGTTACAGCCTGGATGGCTACCGGTTTAACGATGCGTTGTATACGAAAGTGGAGAATATTACGCGGGCATCTGTGATCACCTTTAACCAGGATAAACGAGCGCTGTATGAAAGATGGCAAAAACCAGGTGATGTGGCGCAATTTAAATCAGTTGCCGTGCAACAGACAACGCCTATGTCGTCGCGCTTTGTACAAAAAGACACGCACTTTATAGGCGAATCATTCAATGTAACCTGGCGCGTGAGCGATGGCTGGGTTCGTACGCTTCATATGCAGGGACTTTCTGTAAGCGCGTACATGAATGATATTTTCAGAATAGAAACCATCAGGGCCGAAAGAGGTATTGATTATCCTTTTTCAAGATCAGCTTCTGTAAGTGTTAATGTTTCATTTTAAATCTTACATACCATGGTAAAGAAATATAAATACCTTTTCGGTTTGGCATGTGTGGTGTTGTTTACTACAAGCTGCCACAAGTTTTTTGATGTACAACCCGAAGATCAATATACGGAAGAACAGGTGTTTGGTAATGAAAATGCTATACAGCAGTTTATGAACGGGCTGTACTTCAATATGGCCTCGGCCAATTTGTACGGCGCCAGCTTAAGTACTACTACTGTAGAACTGATGGCGCAACGGTACAACGTAACGGCTGCCAACATAACCGGGTATCCTCAATTACAACAATATACGTATACCAATGCAACCGTAATGAGCATATTCGACAGAATATGGACGTCGGCCTATGCCAACATCACCAAGGCAAATTTGCTGATGAAGGGTGTTGAAAAAGCAGTTGGTCAGAATGTTATAAGCCAGTCGCATGCAGATATTTTGCACGGAGAGGCATTGGCTATTCGCGCTATGCTGCATTTTGATATGCTGCGTTTGTTTGGTCCGGTATATGCTACCAATGCCGGGGATTCATCTATACCATACTATTCACAGGCAGATGGCAATACCAGGCCCATTCTTCCTGCAAAACAAATAATAGATAGCGTAGTGGCCGATTTGACCGCTGCAAAACAATTGCTGGCGCAGGATCCCGTGATCAGCAATGGTATTGTTATGAATAATGATTTTTATAACGGGTACCGCAACTTACGGTTTAATTATTATGCCGTATCTGCCCTGCAGGCAAGAGTAATGCTGTATGGGAACAATCCCACCGACGCCAAACAGGCCGCGCTGCAGGCGTTGGAAGGAGAGAAGTGGTTTCCCTGGCTACCCACCGACAGTATTAATAACAATGCCCGGCCCGACAGGATCTTCTCTACTGAAATGATGTTCGGCATTTATGATCCTGCTATGTATACCAATTACACCACTTACTTTGCACCTGAACTGTCGGTTGATAATATTCTCACTTCATTTCCGGCACGGCTTACTGCTACATTTGAGGGCAACGAAAACGATTATCGTTATCCCTCCACCTGGATAGTAGCTGGGTCTGATAACATAAGAAAGTTCTTCAAATACGCCGACCCCACTGATAAAACAAAATCCTGGCGTTTTAATTTGCCGCTGATCAGAAAAAGCGAAATGTATTACATTCTTGCCGAAACAGATGCTACGGTGGCACGCAGCCGTATGGATTCCGTTCGCCGGCACCGCAACCTCGATCCCATGTCGGCTACTGCAGTAATTGCCACCGAAATACAAAAGGAATATCAGAAGGAGTTTTTTGGTGAAGGACAGCTTTTCTTTTACTACAAACGAACAAACAAACCAACCATCCCTTCTGCAGTTTCCGGTACCGCAACCATCGCCATGAATGCTACCAAATATGTAGTACCGAAACCGCTTTCAGAAACTACACCCCGTTAATAGTAAAATCAAAAAGTCATGAACCAATTTAAATATATAAGTATACTTAGCCTGGTGCTTGTTTTAGTTGCTTCCTGTAAAAAGAATGGACTGATGACCTATGACGGCAGAGATAATGTGTATTTCAGATTTACAGGTACTACCGGACAGATC
>CBIMFG010000631.1:0-4070 GCA_966243125.1 uncultured Niastella sp. | reverse complement strand
ATTTCCAGGTTTTGCCGTCTGTGCTTTGATAAAGTTTATATTGATGATAAATGCCTTGTTGTTTGCCCAGAAAATTCACATCCTGATCGGCATAGTTTAGTTGTATGGCTCGTACAGTGCAGGTACTACCCAGGTCGGTGGCTATCCATTCGCCTTTATTACCTGTTGCGGCACTCCAGTAAGTTTTAATATTTTCATCAACCGAAAAATTAGCATAATAACTGGCCAGTGTACTTGAAACGGTGACGGGTTTGGCGTAGTTAAGGAGCATCCAACCGGTGAAAGCCCCGCTTTTCTCCCCATCCACCGGAGGGGGTTGGGGGGAGGCCAAATAATGTGGATAGTCGCCAAAGGCCGCATCCATATACATTACATCGTCTTTATCAAAACCGGCAGGCCAGATGCCTATGCGCCGTTCAAAATTATTTTTTACTGAAATGGCTATGGTTGCTACATGCCACCAGTTGTTATTCGGGTCTTTGAAAGTGGCGCCATGACCAGCACCCCGCGCAAAACCGCCGGGTTTGTAACTCATGGGCAGCGACTGGGGAATAAAGGGTCCCAGCGGATGATCGCCTACCACTACACCATCGGCATACCCGCTGAACTCGGTACCGGGCGCCCCATATTGCAGGTAATATTTGCCATTATGTTTGGTCATCCAGGCGCCTTCAATAAAAGGGTCCAGAAAGGTGTTGTCGAGGTATTCGCCAAAACGCTGCCAGCCATAGCGCCAGGGTTCCAGCATATACATTTCTTTTCGGGTACCTTTGGGGACAAATGTTTTTCGGTCTATTTCAATTCCATACAACGGATACCGGTTACTGCTGCCATTGTACATATACAGTTTGCCATCATCATCCAGGAAAAAATCAGGGTCCCAGCCACCTATTTCAAAGGAGTCAATGGCTTCTTTCCATTCATTAGCTTTGGGGTTGGTGCTCATCCAAACGGGAAAGTTGCTCGAATAGGTTGAACCAAACACCAGCAATGTATCGCCCTGTACCCAAACCGCCGGCGCACACAAATCGTCATATACTTTATGGTAAGGCTTCAGAAACGAGCGGGAAACAAAATGCCAGTTGTTCATATCGCTGCTCCACCAATAGCCCCATTGGTTGGTGCTGAATAAATAATAATCGTTCTTATACATCACTATAACCGGGTCGGCGGTTGCCCGGTGTTTACCCCATTCGGTAAAATTGGGAATGGGCGTGTAACCGTAGTCGATATTAATAGGATTACAATAAGTTTTTGTTATAAAGGTGGGCCCCTCTCCGGTTTGGGAACGGCCCACCTTTTCGGCATGCACACGGTCGGGATTCACACTGCTTTGAGGAAATACCTGCGGAACAAGGACCGCAAGAAAGTAAATGGTATAGATCAGTTTTGTAAACATGCTACTTAAAGTAAGGGCTTGTAAAGCCCAGCTTTTTTAATCCTGTTTTTATTTCAGGGCAGCTCATAAACAGTTTCCATAACAACCCGCTGCGATAATTTTCCATCATAACCACCGTAGGCCCCTGATCAATGGCCAGGTACCGTTGCGGGTACCAGTTGGCAGTTTGGCTAAACGCATCGTAAAAACCGTAAGGGCCCCACAATTTACCTTTTTCATCGTTGTACCAATGCCGCATGGCTTGCATTGACTGCTGTGGCGTATAAGGAAAAGAAGATAATGCGGCCGTAGGTGATATTACACCCAGATCGGTATTCTTACCCGGCGCATGCGCATCATATCCCTGTATAGAATAACTGGCGGTAAGCCCCCAGTTATCGGGACCATACCCTTTAAAATATTTGGGGTTCTTTACACACCAGGCATAATTAATGAGGGTTTGATTTTTATTTTCTTCCCAATAATCGGCATAGCGGTCTTTTAATCCATGCGGGTCGAGCCCCAGCCATGAGTAATGCGCCCAAAACAGCGGGCCACCATACGGGGAATCGCCCTGGTGATATAACTGTAAGGAATATCCAAAAATAGGACAGCGGGAAATGATCTGACCGTTTTGCGCCCAGCCTTCATGATATACTTCGGGTGGCACCCCATGTGTTGGCGATGCCGCTGCCAGTATATACATGATCATACATTCATTATACCCACGCACCGGAAAATTCATTTCCCAATTATAGGTAGGGCTCCAGTGCCAGTACAAAACATTTTCACCATGGCGGTACCAATCAAACTCAACTTCCTGCCACAACGTATCAATGCGGTTGGCTAATACCTGCTCGGCCGAATCGCCTTTTATAAAATATTGCCGGGCACAAAGCAAACCCTGTAACAGAAAAGAGGTTTCTACCAGGTCACCCCCATTGTCCTTGCGGCCAAACGGTTTTACTTTACCGGTTTCTCCATAAAACCAATGGGGCCAGGCGACATGAAAGCGATCGGCTGTTTGCAGAAAATGAACAATTTTTTCGAGTTGTTCCCGTCACTGGTCGCGGGTAATAAAACCGCGATGGATGCCTACCAGTAATGCCATAATACCAAAGCCACTGCCGCCACTGGTAACAACATTTTTATCTTTTTCGGGATACACGTTATCAACATGAATACGCTCCCTTGACATTCCGCTGTGCGGTTCTGCCCCTTCCCAGAAGTATTGAAAGGTTTGTTGCTGCACCTGGGTAAAAATCTCCTCATCTTCCGGCGAAAACTTCGCCTCCCCATTCATTGGTTTTTGCGTATTGGAGCAACGGATCAATAAAATAGAACCTACAATCATTACTGCGGTTAGCCTGGAACGTATCATTGCGGTGTGTCGTTTAGTTTCGGTACTTGTGTGGGTACAGATCAACACATTACAAATTCGGGTCCAGGTCCTTTTGTGCCTGGGGAATGGGTACATACGCTTTATCGGGCGTAAAACCCTGTGGCGCCAATACGGTGGCTGCCTGCCCGGTGCGTATCAGGTCGTTGTATCTTTCTCCCCACCACTCACAGGCAAATTCGGCGCGGCGTTCATCCAGCACCTGCTGCAAGCTTACACCCGTTAACGGGCTCAGTTTGGCGCGTTGATGCACCAGGTTGAAGGGAACATCGCCGTTCTGGCCTTTTCTAATTTTTGCCTCGGCATTTAACAACAACACATCGGCATACCGTAAAACACGAACATTATTATTGCTACCATAATCGGTTCTTCCCCCTGTCAATTGATTGCTGGGCAAATAGGCTTTACCCATAAATCGCGTTTGCCCATTTGAGTTGCCATAGATCTGATCGCCCGATGGGGTGGTAACAAAAGTTGTAGTGGTGGCGCCGACATTCAGGATGGTAGTTTTCAGACGAACCGAATCGTTGCGGCTGTTCAGGAAATCAGCAATAGCCTGTGTGGGCGACAAAAAACCCCAGCCGGAAATTGCCGGGTTCGGCTGACTGCCATTAGGCCCCTGAAAAATATAAAATGCGCCTGGTGATACAGTGGTACCGGTACTGGTACCAAAGTCGGTGAACTGTAATTCATACAATGATTCGTCACTTAGTTTGCCAGGTATTTTCCAGAGCTGATAAAAATCGGGGAACAAGGTGAATTTATTACTGGCGATGATCTCATTCGTAGCAGACAAAACAATATCCCAAAACGGGCTTCCATTGTCGTTACCTGCTGCATCTGCAGCTGCTTTGGCCTTTATCAATAAGGCAGTGTATTTTGTTACTGCTCCTTTGTGTGATGCCTGGTTAGGCCGGGCATCTTCTAAAAAGCCGATGGCAGAATCCATTTCACTGATCACCCACTGGCGTATTTCCAGTACGGTACTTTTGCCGGCTGTTGTAAGATTATTATTATTCCTGAGAATAGGTACATCGCCAAATACCCGCGATACCAGTATATGCGCCCAGGCGCGAATAACCCTTACTTCACTCCGGTACTGATTGTATAATGCCAGGTTGGCGGCATCACTCTCAGCAATGTTTGCGCGATACCTGTCGAGGTCGTTTAATGCCTCATTGCAATACAGTACTACGGCGTAATGATCATTCCAGTAGTTATTGTTGCCCCAGAAAGTAACCACCCCGGGATTTTCGTTTTGGAAGTTTTTAATATCGGTAAGCGTTCCCTGAT
>CBIMFG010000630.1:0-4072 GCA_966243125.1 uncultured Niastella sp. | reverse complement strand
TTACTGGCGATATCCGAATATTCCGCATGGTTTGCTGGAAGCAACGGCTTATTCTGCCTCGCGCCTTACCAATTTACAGCCATCCTTACACGATGCAGACAATTGTACCGGTATGCCACAGCGGTACGGTTTGTATGCGCTTATTGCCAATGGCAAAGGGTATTTTAAAAACACCCTGTTAACGGTTTGTAACAGCGCCGGCATCACGCCTGATCAATACAAAAATGATGTTCGGTTACAGGTACTGGCTGTTGCCAAATTTTTAAGCCGAGAAGCAAGTTTTAAACAACTGGATGTACGCATCAGTACAGAAGGGTTTGAGGTGATACTGGATAAACTGGCAGAATTTCCCAATGATAGTTCTATGGTGAATAAATATGCGTTGGCCCTGTTCAAATATGATATATATGATCAGTTACAGAAGGGAATTAACACCCCTTCGCTGAAAAGAGCGCCGGTAAAAGTGCAACTGGAGCAAATATTTCCGGCGCCTTTACTACAAAAATTACAGGCGCCTGTTGTGGAGCTTGCTGCTTCAACAGATAGCCTAATGATACAAACGGTTGCAGCGGTAACCAATACGCAAACGGATGCTGATTATCCAACTGCTGTTTATTTACCGGCCAGTAATAATAATTATCAAAGCGGCCGCAATGGCGCAAAGGTTACGCATGTAACCATTCATACGGCGCAGGGGAGTTATGCCGGTACTATCTCCTGGTTTAAAAATCCCGATGCACACATGAGTGCCCATTATATTGTTCGCGCAAGTGACGGACAAATAACACAAATGGTAAAGGAAAGTGATATGGCATTGCATGCCGAAAGCGCCAATGGGTACTCAATAGGCGTTGAGCATGAAGGCTATATTGAGTATGGCAATAAATGGTATACCGATAAAATGTACAAGGCTTCGGCTGCATTGGTACGTAACATATGTACACGCAATGGTATTGATGAAACAGCCTGTTACCGCGGACTGCCAACAACCAATTCAAATGCGCAACCGGGCGCCATTCATATAAAAGGGCATCAACATTTCAGCGGTAATACACAAACCGACCCTGGTAAATACTGGAACTGGAATAAATATGCCGGGCTTATAACAGAGAAAGATACTACTGGTAATGAAACCGAAATAAAATTTGCTGCTATCAATAATGGCGTATATCGTATTACCAATGTGAACAGTAAGAAAGTGATGAACACGCGCGAATGTTCCGGTAAATCATTAGCTTATGTTACACAAACCACCTGGGATGGAAAGGCTTGTCAACGGTGGCGTTTTGAATACGCAGGTGATGGCTGGTATACAATCACCAACCTGGTAAGCGGCCGTGCCCTGGAAGTTCCGGGTGGTTCTAAGGACAATGTACAGTTGCATGTAAAAGATGCCAAAGAAAACGATAACCAACTCTGGCGGTTACTCGAAGCCGGCAGCAAAGGTGAGTTGCGAATAGTAAACAAAGCCAGTGATAAAATGGTGGAGGTATTTGCCGGTTCTGCCAATAATGGCGCTGCAGTACTGCAAACTGCCTGGACGGGCAAAACCCGCCAAAAGTGGCTGCTGACGCCGGTAAATGGGGAGGAGGAGCGTGAGGCAAATCGCTTTAAACAGGTGACATTGGATTCAACGGCAACGGGTGCTATTCCTACGAAACAATAATTGTGAGTGGTGAGTGGTCAGTGGTGAGTGGGTGCGCCATTTCTCAGCAATCTATAATAATCGCAAGCCAACTAAAGGTTCAAAGGTCGGCGGGCTCGCAACTTTTTAACAATCTAATATATTCTTGAGTCAATTCACCACTGACCACTGACTAATGTCGGGCAGACACATAATGCAATTATATATATAAGGCAGCAAAATGGTTTAGCATTGCTTAGATTACATTTTTTACTATAAGCTTATAGCTTGATGCTTATGTGCTTACAAGACGAGTTTAACAAAACGTTGCATCATAGTTAAATTATTTTTTTACACGTGCATATCTTTGCATACCTTTGCAATCCCGTCTATTTTTTATAACCTGAAAAGCTTATTACAAAAACCTTCGGCATGTCGCAAAATTTGTTAGAAAAGCTTCAATTACAGGAAGAGAAAAACGTTTTGATTCAGGGTTTGCCTTCCTCTATTGAGAAGCAATTTGTCAAATTATCGTTTGCCAAAAATGTAACACCACTGTTAAAAACCCGTAAGATAGATTTTGCTTTGGTGTTTGCAGTAAACGAAAATCAGTTAAACGGAATTTTAAGGGATGTACTTCCCTCCTTGAAAGAAGGTGGTAAATTCTGGATTGCTTATCCAAAAAGAGCATCCAAGATCGCTACTGACCTTAACAAGGTTTGCAGTTGGGATGGCGTTAGAAACGCCGGTTTTGATAGTTCAGAAGAAGTGGCTTTAGACCATGTTTGGACCGCCGTTCGGTTCGACAAGGCTGTAGCCGTAGTTAAAGCTGGTGGCAGAAAAAGAGCTGTTGCTCCTGCGCCTGCAATGGTAGACTAATTTCCCGTGCATTATTTGAATGACACTTGTACTGTCTCATCACGACAGCTAATTAATTAAATTATTAAACCCCGATAGGATCACTTCCTTATCGGGGTTTATTCGTTTTTGGGGTATAAGGTTTAAAGTTTAAGGTATAAGGTCCTTGCATTTTAAAGCTTCCAATTAATTTTAAGACTCAAAATTCAGCAGCCACCTTAAACTTTATACTTTAAACCTTACTGTCTTATGAAAACAATGCCCGTCATCTTCGCCAGCTCTATCTCCATGTCTTTGATGTGCAAATGCGGTGGCAGCAACTCCAGAAACCGCTCGTAGGTATTGTTGGTTTCCAGGTCGGCCTGGTTTTGCTCCAACAGCTGCTTTATCTTTTTCAATTTCAGGAACTGGATGGTTGAAATCACATCCTCTTTAAAGCCTTTTTCTTCCTTCATCAGCGCTTTGTGCTTGTATTCGATGTTCATGTACTTTCTAAATCCCTGCTCCAGAACTGAGAATACATGTTTCTCGGCTTCCCAGTGTGCACTTAATTCATACGGCGTATTCAGGATAGATACCCCCAATGTGCTAACATCATTTTCCTGGGAGAATACAAAGTCTTTATCAGTTGGCTCGCGGTTCTCGGCCAGCATTTCGCGGTACATGTTCAGCACCTTCACCACTGTTTGGTTCTCGATCATTTCTTCAACAATATCCGAGTTGAGGATGTATTGCGCAATTTTTTGAGTGTGGTCATAGTCTTTGGCGCCGTGTTCGAGCAATACCCGGATCAATTGTTTTTCCTGCAGTTCGTCTTTGAAGATGAGGTTAAAGGTTTCATCGCTGTAGCCTGATTCTTCACCGCGCATGGCGTTATCATCATAAAACTGAGCAGGGTCTATACCTTGCGCTTGTGCCTGCTTAGCTTCATCTTTAGCCAGCTTTTCGCGAATGTGTTTGTTCACCAGGTTTACCAAACCACCTTCTTCAATCTTCAGCAACTCGGCGCATTTCTTTATGTAATCCTGCTGTTTGGTAAAATCTTCCAGCTTGTTGATCTTGGCAATAGTTTCAGCCACCTGGTTTACGAGACCTGCTTTTTTAGCAGAGTCGTTACCCACGTCTTTCATCTGCACTTCGAGCTGAAACAGGATAACGTCCTTTTTATTTTTATCGATGAATTCGCGGAAGGCGGCAGCACCTACTTTGTTTACGTAACTATCGGGGTCTTCCTTATCGGGGATCAGCACCAGTTTTACGTTCAGGCCTTCTTCCAGGGCCATATCCAAACCACGCAGGGCGGCCTTAATACCGGCAGAGTCGCCATCGTAAATAATGGTCAGGTTCTTCGTATATTTTTTTATAAGCCGTAGCTGGTCCATCGTTAACGACGTACCGCCTGAAGCCACTACGTTCTCAATACCGGCCTGATGTAAGGAAACCACATCGGTATAACCTTCTACCAGTAAACATTCGTCGAATTTATCAATAGCCTGCCGGGCGAAATAAGTACCGTACAGGATCTTGCTTTTGATGTAGACCTCGTTCTCCGGGGTATTGATGTATTTGGGCGCTTTGTCGTTTTTACCA
>CBIMFG010000629.1:0-4074 GCA_966243125.1 uncultured Niastella sp. | reverse complement strand
TTAATCCTCCCACGCTACCATCTAGTCGATTTTAAGATTGCCTTAGTAAAGGAACGGGATAGTTTTAAGCAAACTTTATTATGTATGCGAAAAAGCTACACCCAACCCGTATTCTTATTATTACTATGCGTAACCTGTATCACAGTGGCTTGTAAAAAAACTGATTCAAGCAGCGAAGATCTTACCGGCAACTGGAGTGTTGCTGCTGACTTTAAAGGCGATTCAAGAAGCGACGCCGCAGCCTTTGTTATTGATGATATTGCATATGTATTATCGGGCACCTCAAAAGAAGGAACCTATAACGATATGTATGCCTTTGACGTTGCCAATGGTAGCTGGACGCAAAAAACGTCGCTGCCGGCCAATGCCGGCCGCAATAGTGCGGTAGCTTTTACCATTAATGGAAAAGGGTATATTGGTACCGGTTATAGAAGCGATAATAACCTGAAAGATTTTTGGGAGTACGATCCCGTTGCACAAACCTGGACGGAAAAAGACACGCTGCCCGGCGATGCCCGGTATGATGCGACTGCTTTTGTGATCAATGGCAAAGCGTATGTGTGCGGCGGATATACCGGTAATAAGGCCTTTAATGATTGTTTTGAATTTGATCCCACTGCAGCCAAAGGGTTTCAATGGAAAGAAAAAGCCAGCTTTCCGCATAAGACCTACCAGGGTGTTTCCTTTGTGCTGAACAACAAAGGCTACATAGTTACCGGTACCAATAATTCAGAGGTTCAAAAAGAGTTGTACGAATATGATCCCGGGCAAAACCTGTGGACCACCAAACGTCCTTTGTTCAATTACTACAATGAGTCGTACGACGATCGCTACACTACTATTACCCGGCAGAATGCGGTAGCATTTACAATTGATAAATATGCATTTATAGCCACGGGTTCAAATGGTGCCTATGCAGCCAGCACCTGGGGCTATGATGCTGATGCAGATACCTGGAAAGAGTATACCGGTTTTGAAGCCAAACCCCGCGAAGGAGCCGTTGCATTTACTGTAAAGAACCGCGCCTTTGTATTGACCGGTCAAACCGGTACACTCTATTTAGATAATATGTTTGAGTTTAATCCATTTGTACCGAAGGTAGATAACGATTAAACTTATTTAGGTGCAATTATCAGTTCTATAGCGTCGTTAGGTTTTGGGGTGGTAACCGTAAAATTGATCCTGTATATGTTATCACCCCATTTTTCTTCTATGCCTTTGTCTTCCATAGTTGTCAACGGCACCTTCTCCACTGTGGGTTGCATTTGTTTGGCATTGTAGTGAATTACAATATCATTCGGGTTGCCATTTTTAGGTTTGCAATGAATAACCAGTTCGCCTGGTTTGGTAACCTCAGCAGGATAGCAGGTCATCAGGTGTTGGGTAATGCCATTGGCGTTGTTTAGTTTGAAAATATCTTTCACCACTACATTCTTATCCCGGTTCAATCTGATGGAGCGTTGCCAGCTGCTGGTGGCCGCCTGGCTGGGGTAAGCGTGCGAAATATCCAGCGACAATTCCGCAAATGACTTGCCCTTATTATAAGCAACGTTCTCAGCCTTGTATTGAGCGCCTGGCAGCTGATTAATGCCATTGATGGTAGGGGTGTTGTGATAGTCGGAGCAGTTGTACCAGATGTCGTAGCGTTTATCACTAAACGTTTTACGGGTGTAGGTTCCCCGGCCAACATCAATGAGTACAGGTCCGCCATTATAATAAACAATATAATTGCCCACATCATTGTGGTTGTGGCTTTCGTCGTTGTGTCCGCCCTGGGCAGCCACAAACAAGCCATCCGTGCTGCCTTGCTTGTCCCGTGCTATCATTACTTGTATACCGGGGAACCACACATCAGCCGGCAGCGGCAGGCTTTTGGCTGATTGCTGAAATTCATTTTGGAGGAACAGCTCATACAGGTTTCTGAAATAATGAAACCGGCCTATGTGACCATCATCGGGCTGGCGGTAAAAGGCCCCAAACTGCATCATGCTGGTATCGTGAATGTCTTTCCCAAACCGGTAGATCATGCTGGCGGCCATACCCGGCTGCGGATCGGCATCAGCAAAATCGAGCCAGTATTTTTCGCTTATTTGAGCCCGGTAAATAAAACGGGCCATGTTTTGTATCTTTTCATTTTCGAACACATAGTTAAAGCCGTTGTTGGTGGCCTGGTTCAGCATGGCAATATTATCATATAAAGATGCGGCAGCGGCGCCCCAATAGCCAGGGCCCTCATCGCAACCACCATCCTGTGGATAGGGGTTTACAAATGCATCCAGCACGGTAAGCACTTTGGCTACCATGGCCGTACGTTTGGTAGCGTCTTTTTCCAGCAGCAGGGCTGCGTTCAACCAGTTTGAACATATCCACGGATTCCAGTTATTTGGCGGACGCCCATTGGCTGAGGCCGCCATCCAGCCATGTGGTTTGTTCATCAGCGGTTGAAATATGCGGTTGTTGGTTTCGTAATAAATGCGCTTTCTAACCTGGGGCGAAACCGCATCCAGCTTGTCGCCAACAAAATAATCGGCCCAGGCCAGGTAGGTAGCCGTTTCGGCGCTGAACAGGTCAACAAAAGGTTGCGATACATCCATCAGTCCGGCATTGTCTTTATTGCGTGGCAGGTGAGCCGAGGCGCCCCACCACGATTCTTCACAAATACTCCAGATGCCATTGATGATGGGGTCAACAAAGCGGCCTTTGTTTTCAAACACCTCGGCCAGCACCAGCGTGCCCAGTACAGCCCGCTTTTCAAAACTAATGCGTTCGTAGGCGCTTCGTTCGCCGGTACGTTCAATAAGCAGGGAAGTGGTAGCTGGTATGGAAGGCCATTGATAAGTGAGATAGGTGTTGGCCTGTTGTATAAATGCCTGTATGGTGGCATTGTCTACTTTAGCCCAGCCGGCGCGGTCGGTAATACGGGGGAAAGGAGTCCATTTAGCTTGTGGGATCAGCAATTCCTGTAATTGCTGGGTTGAATATTTTGCACTCAACAGGTTTTGCTGGGCCATAGTTTGCAGGTGCCAGAAAATAATGGCCAGACATAGCATCGTTTTTTTCATATAGCAGTGTTTCGTTATGGAGCCTTATAAATTTAAGGCTTAAAGATGATCAACAGCGCAAAAACAGTTGCGCCGGGCGCACCCTTATTTACGAAAACGTTTCAGTAAATAAATCAGCTATTTCTGAAAACGATTCCATCAATTTTTACCAAGTTTGACGGGCTTAAGCCATTGAAATTTCCGTAAACGATTGCAGTTAATGAAGCCCCCCAAGCAGACCAGTAAAAATTCTATTCAGGAACTAGCCAAAGCGCTGAAATTATCGCCAGCCACCATTTCCCGTGTACTGAACAATCACCCGCATGTACATACCACTACCCGTAACCGGGTGATGGCATTTGTAGAAAAGACAGGGTATACCAGAAACGTAATGGCTTCGGGGTTGCGAACCAATAGAACCAATACGGTAGGGTTGATAGTACCCCGTTTTTCGATGTTCATGCATACTGAAGTGATCACTACCATTCAGAGTGGCTTACATGCCCATGGGTACAACCTTATTATTTGCCAGTCGAATGATTCTCTGGAGATGGAAAAAGACCTGGCGCGTACACTATATGCGTCCCGGGTTGATGCCGTGATTGCAGCTTGTACCTTATCAACAACCGATTTCAGTCATTTTGATATTTTAACGGAAAATAAGACCCCGGTCCTGTTTTATGATCGCGTACCGGCGCAGCCCTATCCCGCGTGTATTGTAAAGGGCGATGATTTTCGCGGCGGTTTTTTAGCAGCCTCGCATCTTATACAATTAGGGTGCAAACGCATTGCCTATCTTTCAGGACCGCTTACCTGTAATATTTATATTGATCGCTATGCCGGTTTTGAAAAGGCATTGACACAACATAAAATAGCCGTTCGAAAAGACTGGGTGTTTAACCAGGAGCTAACTGCCGACAATGCCCGCAAGGCCATGTATAAATTGTTTGCCAGGGAACCTTTCCCCGATGCCATCATGGCCGCCAATGATGTAACCGCCATTGCCGTACTCGAATATGCCAAGGAGGTAGGC
>CBIMFG010000628.1:0-4077 GCA_966243125.1 uncultured Niastella sp. | reverse complement strand
CCATTGCATCTTTTAGTTTTGGGGCAGAACGCAAATTCTCCTTCAGGCATAAACAAACAAAGGAAACCATTTCCATGATGCTGGAACATGGCAGCCTGCTGGTGATGAAAGGTACCACCCAAACGCATTGGCTGCATTGCTTACCCAAATCAAAACGTATTACCACACCCAGGGTAAACCTAACTTTCAGAGTTATGAAACCGTAAAAAAAAACTTACTTTAGTGGGCATACTATATGAAAAAGATATCGCCCAACCATTTGCTGATCATCGTTCTATTGTTCATTCATTTTGCTGCAGATGCCCAAAAGACAATTCGCATTGCCTGTGTGGGCAATAGCATTACGTTTGGGGCCAGGCTGGCACATCCTGAAAAAGAAGCTTATCCTGCGCAACTGCAACAAATGCTGGGCAATGGCTATGAGGTAATGAACTTTGGCAACAGCGGCAAAACCGTGATCAAAAATTGCGACCGCGCTTACATGGCCACGCCAACCTACCAGCAGGCATTGAAAAGCAGCCCGGATCTTGTTTTTATAAAACTGGGCACCAACGACAGCCGCCTGCCTTACCGGTTACAGATAGACAGTTTTGTTACCGACTATAAAACACTGGTGCATTCATTTCAGAACCTGCCTACGCATCCACGCGTTATTTTGTTATTGCCGGTTACTTCTTATAAGTTAGATACGATGTTGCAGGCAGAGACGCAAATAGCTAAGTTAATTCTGCCCCGCATCAGACAGGTAGCCTACGACGAAAAGCTGGAGCTGGTTGATCTGCACAGCATAACCCAGGGTATGCCGGCAATGTTTCCTGATAGCTTGCACCCATCTGCCGAAGGCGCCACCATACTGGCCAAACGGTTGTACGAGGTAGTAATGAATAAAACAGACCAATCCTTCGACATCTTTAAAAAGATAAAAGAACCGTTCACCGTTTCATCTTTCTACGGCTATGAATGCGCCGATTTTACGTTCAATGGTCATAAGGCCAAAATTGTAAAACCGCGTCGTGCTGCCGAAGGAAAACCGTTTATCTGGAATTGCCGCTTTTGGAATGTGGAACCACAAACCGAGATCGCTTTGCTCGATCGTGGGTTTCATGTAGTGTATTGCGATGTAGCGGAGTTGTTCGGAAATAAGGAAGCCATCGAGGTCTGGAACAAGTTTTACGACCTGCTGCAAAAAGCCGGCTTATCTAAAACAGCCTGTTTGGAAGGGTTTAGCCGTGGTGGCATTTATGCTTATAATTGGGCCGTGCAAAATCCGCGCAAAGTAGCCTGTGTGTATGTTGATGCGCCCGTGCTGGATGTAAAAAGCTGGCCCGGTAGTAAAGGCAGCAGCAAAGCCAATAATAAGGCCGAATGGGAAGCTTTCAAAAAAGATTATGGATACACAACCGATGAACAGGCCCTCACTTTTAAAGGCAATCCTATTAATAAAGTAGCGCAAATTGTAAAAGGTGGTTACCCAATGCTGCATGTAGTAGGCGATGCAGATGACCTAGTGCCTGTAAGCGAAAACACCGCCATCTTTGAAAAACAGGTACTGGCCCTGAAGGGAAACATTACGGTTATTCATAAACCCAATGTTGGCCACCACCCGCATAGCCTGGCCAACCCAACGCCTATTGTTGATTTTATTTTAAAAGCCACCCATCATTAAACTTCCACGGCTTCTTTATTGTATTTGTGGCGGTACTCTATAGGGGATAAACCTGTGATCTTTTTAAACACAGTACGGAAGGCTTTGACATCGGAATAGCCAACATCATACATTACCTCGTTTACGTTTTTGCGGCTGTTCTCCAGTTGTTTTTTTGCAGCTTCAATTTTTACCCGTTGTATGTATTCGATGGGCGTATTGTTGGTTGCTTTTTTAAAGCGGCGAATAAAATGCCGTTTACCAATGGCGTATTTGATGGCCAGCTCTTCAACCGAAATACGTTCGGTAACATTATGCTCAATAAACTCCTGCGCTTGTTTTATGGGTTCGTCCTCATGTTTTTTCTGACCATTGAACATGATGAACGGTGATTGCGTTTTGCGGTCTATTTCCAGTGCATACACTTTAGCTGCCATGATGGCCATTTCACGCCCGGCATGTTTTTCAATCAGGTGTAACAGCATGTTCCAGTAACTGCTGGCGCCACCGCTTGAATACAACCCCTGTTGCTCGGTAACAATGCGGCCATCAACCAACGTTACTTCAGGGAACATTTCACGAAACTCATTAGCGTACAACCAGTGGCTGCTGCATTCTTTTCCATTTAACAAACCCGTAGAGGCCAACAAAAAGGCCCCGATGCACAAACTGGCTACTTCAGCGCCATTATGGTATTGGTCAACGATCCAGGGCAAAAAAGCTTCATTCTTTTTTATAGCTGTTTTAAGATCGCCGCCAATAGCAGGCACCAGAATCAGGTCTGTTTTCTTTACCTCGTTTATCAATACATCGGCATGAACCGTAAAGGTGCCACTATGCAATTGCACTTCTTTGGTAAGGCCTACCAGTTGTACTTTAAAGGCTGGTGGTTTGCCTGCTAACGCCAGAAAATCGTTTACACCGGTAAATATGATCCGCGGGTCAACAATACTTGCCATTACCGAATCGTGGGGAATAAGAATGCTAACGTGTTTCATATATAATAGCAATGGTTGTTATATAATCAGCTTCAAGCTGTAAGCTGCAAGCTTCAAGCAAATACAGTCTTTTCTGGTTTTCGCGTTTCGCGTTAAGCCTTCAGCGTTTTGCTAAAGGTACTAAACAATAAAGTCGCGAACAACCCGTCAGGAAGTCATTTTCACACTCCATCAATTGGGATTGCCGTTGGTACTTTTGTAGTAACAATACCATAATCAGTGCGATATGCGAAAAGTTATTGTATCTATAAATGTGACGCTGGACGGCTTTATGGCTGGCCCTGATTGCGGGTTGGACTGGCATTTTAAAAGCTGGAACGAGGAAATGGCCCGGGCAACGGCTGAACAGCTGAGCAAGGCAGATACCATTTTATTGGGTGGTATTACTTACAGAGGCATGGCGCAATACTGGAATTCGAACCCGGTGAATCTGATCCGTCCGCGCGAAGACCTTGACTTTGCTTCTATGTTGAACAGTTACCCCAAAGTGGTGTTCTCAAAAACTATGACAACCGTCACCTGGAACAATGCCCGGCTGGCTAAACGAGAGCTTGCCGACGAAGTGGTTGAACTGAAACGCCGCGATGGAAAAGATATGATCGTGTATGGCAGTGGAAAAATAGTGACTGCATTAACAAAACTAGGACTCGTTGATGAATTCCGCATGTGGGTGCATCCTGTTGTGCTGGGCTGCGGTAAACCGGTGTTCAAAGAATTAAGAGATATGCTTGATCTGCAGCTGATAAAAACAGAGATCTTTAGTTCGGGTGTAGTGATCTTATGTTATGCCCTAAAATAAAAAGACCTGTAAGGTGAACAATTATTCATCTTACAGGTCCCTTACATCCCTTGACTAGGCAAAGAACTGCTCAACAACAATCTTACCATCTTTGATGGAATACGTGCAAAGCTCCGTCATGTCCCAATGCTGTTTGTCCTTCATCGTAACATCCATGTGCATAGTGCAGGCAAATGAATTGCTGGCTACCATGGGGTCGCTAACTTCCATTTTGTTTACGGACTCAACCATGTTCTCCCATTTTTTTCCTTTCTCAATAATAGCATCGAGGCCCTTTGTTTCTTTTTCAAAGGCGGGCGAAGCCTGAGGTTCAATGCTCATGCAATCTGTTGCAAATAACTCTTTCTGCGCTGTTTCAAACTGGCCCTGACGGCACAGTTCAACCAGGCGGTTGGCAATTTGATTCGTAGTCATGGCGATTAAATTTACTATGAAGCTACTTAAAAAATCATTCTACCCCGCGGCCAATTGATCGCAATTTCTCAGGGTCAAGCATATTACTGATCTGGAATATTTTATTGCTTTCGGGATCAATGCCAAACACCTGGCAGGCTTTTAATTCATCCCCATTATAAAAAAGCAACGCGGGTTGGTGATTGAATTCACCAGCTTCAACGGTAAAACTGGCGCTGAAC
>CBIMFG010000627.1:0-4080 GCA_966243125.1 uncultured Niastella sp. | reverse complement strand
CTTTGCAACCGGTAAAAAATACTGGCAACCCAGGCTGCTTCAACTATCAACAGTATTGCACTTTTCAAGGCATTTCGCACCAGGTATACCTTAAGCAGGGCGAGTATGTTTCACTCAAAATAGAAAATGAAAACCTGTTTCGGAAATTTCTTTTTTCCACAAGAACCAAAATTGTAGCGCTGCTTAAAAAATACATCCCAGGTACAAAAGAAGCTGGCCTTGCCGAAGCCATGTTGATAGGCTATAAAGAAGATCTTGACCAACGCCTGGTTCAATCTTACTCTGATACAGGCGTAGTGCACATCATTGCTATTTCAGGCTTACATCTTGGATTAATATACTGGTTATTAACGCTCTTATGCAAACCTTTCGCGCAACATAAAAGCGGCAAACTGTTGCAGCCCCTTCTCATTATTGCAGGCCTTTGGTTGTTCAGTTGTATTGCCGGTGGCTCGCCCTCAGTACTGCGTTCGGCAGTTATGTTCACCTGTGTGGTTATTGGCGCGCACTTAAATAAAAAAGCTTCCATTTACAACAGCCTGGCAGCTTCCGCTTTTTTGCTGCTTTGTTATAACCCTTTCTGGTTGTGGGATGCAGGCTTTCAATTGTCCTACGCTGCGGTGTTAAGCCTGGCCATGTTTTATAAACCCATCTACAATCTGTTTTTTGTAAAGAATAAGCTTCTGGACCTTTTATGGAAATCGATAAGCGTAACGCTGGCAGCCCAAATACTTACCGTGCCGGTTTCAGTATATCTCTTTCATCAGTTCCCTAATTTATTTCTTATTGCGAACCTGTTGGCAGTTCCTTTATCGAGCCTTATCATTATTGGCGAAATAATACTTTGCATAGCAGGGTTATTTCCATTAATAGCATCAGGCGTGGGCTATCTGTTGCATCATACTATCTACTGGCTGAATACTTTTATTGAACAGGTTGGCAGCCTGCCTTATGCCACCATGGGCAATTTGCAAATAAACGGGGCACAATTGGTTTGCCTGTATGTTTTCATCAGTGCTATGGCATGGTGGCTATTGATGAACAAAAACAAGGGAGCGGTATTGTCGTTAATGGCGCTTGTGGCTTTTATTATATTTCGGGCTGTTGATATTTGGAATACCGGGCAACAAAAAAAATTGATTGTTTATAATGTTCCCCGGCATAGCGCCATTGACGTTATGGTGGGTACAAAATACTTTTTTAAAGGTGATAGTTTGTTACAACAGGATGACCTATTGCAAAAATTTCACCTGCAACCATGTCGGTTACTACACCGCGTAATCAACTCATTTAACCCCGGGAATTTACTGGGTGAAAAGAATTTTTACCGGTTCGGAAACACCTCCTTTTTACTGTTTGATGCCCCATTAACCCTTGCTGAATTTTACCCAAAAAAGCCAGTTGATATAAGTATACTTTCCAATAACCCACCCATTCAAATTGCGCAGTTAACGGGGGTGTTTAAGTGCCGACAGTTTGTTTTTGACGCATCCAATGCAGCCTGGAGAATTGCAAAATGGCAACAGGAATGCGCCCAACTGGGGCTTTCCGGCTTTTCGGTGGCCGACAAGGGCGCTTTTGTTTTCAACCTGTATTAACCTACCTTTGCGCCCTTAAATCAACTATTGATAAGCCATTGATGGTTGGTAATCCCCAATGTCCCTTTCACTACTTCCGAAGAAAATACGCATATGACCAAAAAGATACAGAGCGCTTTAATTTCCGTTTTTTATAAAGATGGCCTTGAGCCGCTTGTAAAGGTGCTGCATGAGCAAGGCATTACCATCTATTCAACCGGTGGTACTCAATCATTTATAGAAAAATTGGGCATTCCGGTAGTGCCAGTTGAAAACTTAACCACCTACCCTTCCATATTAGGAGGCCGGGTAAAAACCCTGCATCCTTCGGTTTTTGGAGGTATTCTGGGTCGCAGAGAGCTGGAATCGGACCTTCAGGAACTGAAGCAATACAACATTCCGGAAATTGACCTGGTAATTGTTGACCTGTATCCTTTTGAAGAAACCGTTGCCAGCACTTCTGAAGAAAAACTGATCATCGAAAAAATTGATATAGGCGGGCCTTCCATGATTCGTGGTGCGGCTAAAAACTTCAGCCATGTAACGGTTTTAGCGGCTAAATCTGATTACCAGGTGCTGGCCGACATGCTTTCGGCACAAAACGGTGCTACCACCCTGGAGCAACGCCGGGCCTTTGCTTCAAAAGCATTTCAAATTGTAGCCCATTACGATGTGGCTATTGCAAAATATTTTAATCCTGAAGGCGATCTGTACTTCCTGGAATCAATTCCCAGCCCTAAAACCATGCGTTATGGCGAGAACCCGCACCAAACCGGCGTGTTCTATGGCGACCTGAACCAGTTGTTCGATCAGCTGAATGGAAAAGAGCTTTCTTACAATAACCTGGTTGATGTGGATGCTGCGGTACAACTGATCAATGATTTTGCGGCTGGTGAAACCGGTGCCGTGTTCGCCATTATCAAACACACCAATGTTTGTGGTATTGCTTCAAGAGATACGGTTAAAGCTGCCTGGGATGCTGCCCTGGCCGGCGACCCTGAAAGTGCTTTTGGTGGTGTACTGGTTTGTAACAAAGCAATTGACAAGGCTACTGCCGATGCCATCAATGAGATCTTCTTTGAAGTATTGATTGCGCCTTCATTTAATGAAGATGCTCTCGCGGTATTGAAATCTAAAAAGAACCGCATTCTGTTACAACAGAAATCAACTGCCAACCGCCCCAATCAATATAAGTCAGTATTGAATGGTGTGCTGGCCCAGGGTGAAGATGAAGGCAACTACATAGAATGGAAAGAAGTAGGTGGCCGCCCAAGCAATACCGGCGAGAAAAGTGATATGGAATTTGCTAACATCGTTTGCAAACACCTGAAGTCAAATGCCATTGCGCTGGTAAAAAATAAACAGCTGATTGGTAAAGGTTGCGGACAAACCAGCCGCGTTGATGCCTTGCGTCATGCTTTAGAAAAAGCGCGTCAGTTTGAATTTGATCTGAATGGTGCTGTTCTGGCCAGTGATGCCTTCTTCCCATTCAATGATTGTGTGCAGTTAGGTCATGCAGCCGGCATTACTGCCTTTATTCAACCGGGCGGTTCTGTTCGCGATAAAGACTCTATAGAGTACTGCCAGCAACATCAGTTAGCTATGGTTATGACTGGCATGCGCCACTTTAAACACTAGAAGAAAAGCATAACATAGAAAAGGCCCCAGATACCGGTTGGTAGTTGGGGCCTTTTTCATTTTACTTACTAACCCAATCATTTTACAAGGTGGTAATTAAACTATCTACCACTTTTTTACTCATGGCAGCGATATTGTCATTGTATTGATCAATATACATCCAGGTTTTCTTTTTTACTGACTGAAACATTTTTAACTCTATGGGTTTGCACGCATCGGGAATAGTAATAACACCCTCTTTTACCTGCGTGTTCTGGTCCATTATTTTGTAGGAAACAACCATGTTATTAGTAACTGGCAGTACAGAAAATTTATCCCAGCCAAAAGCATAGATCAGCCACACCATTTGACTTACATCATCAACTGCAAATACAGAGGGCATTTGCTTTACTTCCAATTCAACTCTACGTCCGTTCAATTTACTTTTCAACCCTTTTGAATTGGCATAGGACCAGGCCGTATTGGTAAAGTTGTTATAAGGTATTTTAGGATTTAACGTACAGGTATTGGTAATGTGCCAACGCCAATAAAATATTAATGGCAACAAGCTATTATGCGTTTTCTGAGTGGTGGAACTTTTTTCATCTGCAGTAGGCAGAGAGGTGGTCACCATCAGGTAATCATGATTTTTTTTGACAGGATTTGTTAGTGTTTCGCTGTATTTTTTATCGACCCATTTGTCAATTTTCTTTGAGGTAAGACATGCTGGCAAAAGAAGGGTAAACAACAAAAGAATGCTAACTGTACGGATTGTGGCAAGTACCATGAAAATGATTATTTATTAAGGGTAAAGAACACAAAATAGCCATTAAATAAAAAAGAGACCTGGCAATTTGATAACCGTGCAGTATTGGCAATAACCGTG
>CBIMFG010000626.1:0-4089 GCA_966243125.1 uncultured Niastella sp. | reverse complement strand
CGTGGTAGCTTTGCGGGCCGATATGGATGCCCTGCCAGTAAAAGAAAGAGTGGATGTTCCTTTTAAATCAATCGTACGCGCTGAATACATGGGCGATACCGTACCTGTGATGCATGCCTGCGGACATGATAGTCATGTGGCCATGCTGATGGGAGCTGCGGAAATATTAGCCGCCATGAAAAAAGAAGTGCCCGGCACCGTTAAATTCTTTTTTCAACCGGCAGAAGAAGGTCCGCCCGGCGATGAAGAAGGTGGTGCCCAATTGATGGTAAAAGAAGGCTGTATGGATAATCCTAAAGTAGATGCCGTGTTTGGGATGCATATTGAATCGGATATTGAAGCAGGCGATTTTGAATATAAGTCCGGCGCCTTTATGGCTTCCTCAGACTGGTTCACCATTAACATAAAAGGAAAACAAAGCCATGGCTCACAACCCTGGAAGGGTGTAGACCCAATTGTGGTTGGAACCGAAATCGTCAATGCGTTGCAAACTATTGTAAGCCGTCAATCAGAATTAACTAAAGCACCGGTGGTCATAACCGTAGGCAAATTCCATAGTGGTGTACGGCCTAATATTATTCCGGAAGAAGCGGTATTGCAGGGCACTATTCGCACGCTGGATAGTAAAATGCAAAAAGAAACATTCGATCGCATCCGCAAAATGGCTACCACCATTGCAGAAGCCATGGGCGCCAAAGCAGACGTGGTATTTGAAAACAAAACACTGGTTACTTACAACGATCCTGCACTGGTAAAAATGATGGTACCTACGCTGGAAAGATCGGCGGGTAAGGAAAACGTACGCGAGCGTGAATGGGTTACAGGCTCAGAAGACTTTTCTTATTATGGAGAAAAAGCACCTTCGTTCTTTGTATACTTCGGTGGTATGCCCAAGGGCGCCGATAAATCAAAAGCCCCACCGCACCATACGCCTGATTTTTACATCGACGACAGCCGCCTCGATGTGGGTGTTAAGACGTTTTGCAATTGGGTGTTTGATTATGCGAAGACCAGGAAATGAATGTCGAATATTGAATGTTAAATATTGAAGTGGAAAACCGAAGTCAGAAATAAAAAATGTCGAAGTGAGTTCACTTCGACATTCAATATTCAAAATTCAATATTCAAAATTTTACCCCTTCTTCTGTTCCTTCGCCCACGTATCCTTCAGCGTTACCGTTCTGTTAAACACCATTTTATCTTCGCTGGTATCTTTATCGAGGCAGAAATAGCCTTTACGTAAAAATTGACAGCGGTCGCTGAAACGGATATTCTTCAAAGAAGGTTCTGCAAACGCTGTGCTTATTACCTGCAAAGAGTTAGGATTGATATAATCCTTAAAATCGCCTTCTTCGCTGGCAGGGTTCTCCACCTTAAACAAACGGTCGTACAGGCGTACTTCCACGCTAATGGCCTGTGCCACGCTTACCCAATGCAAGGTACCTTTTACATGAATACCTGAGGTATCGCCACCGCTCTTGCTTTCGGGCAGGTATGAACAATGTATTTCAGTAATGTTGCCATTGCTGTCTTTGATCACCTCATCACATTTTATGATGTAAGCGCTTTTTAAACGCACCATTTGACCAGGCGCCAGGCGGAAAAATTTCTTTGGCGGGTTTTCCATAAAGTCTTCCCGCTCTATGTATAATTCACGGGTAAAAGGAATCTCCCGGTGTGTGGTATTGGGATCTTCCGGATTGTCTTCGCTTTTCACCATTTCAACCGTTCCATCGGCCGGATAGTTGGTGAGCACCACCTTCAACGGATCAAACACCACCATGCGACGTTGCGCCACTTTGTTCAATTGTTCGCGTACACAAAATTCAAGCAGCGACACATCAATCAAATTCTCGCGTTTGGCAATACCAATGCGATCGCAAAACTCACGAATGCTTTCAGGGGTATAACCTGCCCGGCGTAAACCAGAGATGGTTGGCATACGGGGATCGTCCCAGCCGGTTACATATTTTTCTTCAACCAGTTGCAGCAATTTTCTTTTGCTGGTTACGGTATAGTTCAAATTGCGGCGGGCAAATTCATATTGGTGTGAGGGGTAAATGCCCAGTTGTTCTATCAGCCAGTCGTATAACTCACGATGGGGTACAAACTCCAGCGTACATATAGAGTGGGTAATATGCTCAATAGAATCGCTTTGACCATGCGCCATATCATACATGGGATAAATACACCATTTGTCGCCAGTGCGGTGGTGGTGAGCATGTTTTATACGATATAAGATCGGGTCACGCATCAGCATGTTTGTATGCGCCATATCAATCTTTGCACGCAGCGTACGGGAACCATCCGGAAACTCCCCGTTCTTCATACGAGTAAATAAGTCCAGGTTTTCTTCAATAGTGCGGGTGCGGAACGGACTGTCCTTGCCCGGTTCGGTATGCGTACCTTTCATGGCCTTGATCTCATCGGAAGTAGAATCGTCTACATACGCCAGGCCCTTCTGAATGAGCGTAACTGCAAATTCATACATCTGGTCGAAGTAGTCAGACGCATACAGTTCATTCTTCCATTCAAAACCCAGCCAGCGGATATCATCCTTTATACTTTCCACATAATCTGTTTTCTCTGTTTCTGGATTGGTATCATCGAAACGGAGGTTGGTATAGCCGGGGTACTTTTTGGTAAGCCCGAAGTTTAAACAGATGCTCGAAGCATGGCCAATATGCAAAAAGCCATTGGGTTCGGGTGGAAAACGGGTAGCAATGCTGGTGTATTTGCCCGATTTCAGATCCTCTTCTATGATCTCTTCTAAAAAATTCAGACTTTTCTCTTCCGGTGTGTTGATCTCTGCCATAACTCAATAAATTGAATGTGGCAATTTACGAAATTCTGGCGTGTTAGTGGGAGACTAAATGAACAGTTCCCGCAGGCAGGACTTTTTTAGTGAGGCCTCCCTTCCGGTGAGTTTCATTCCGATAAACCGGAATGAAACTTTGGACAGGAATGACAAAAGTTATCGTTATTGATTAAGCGGGTGGAATTACATTCTCTTTACGAGAATTTCCTGAACCATTTTTGATTCGGTGGTCAACTCAAATTTGTGGTTGCCTTGTGCATCGCGGATGATGATCACCAGTTTACCATTTTCAACCGGAGCTCTGAACACTCTATTGAAGTTCTTACCGGAGAAAGTAGAACGGTACAGGTTATCGCCATTGATATCATTAACCAGGACGTCGAAACGGCCACCATCGGCGTTTTCAAACTTTACGTTAAAGTAAACCTGGCCTTCTTCCATTTTCAGGCATGATACAGAGGCGTTTTCATCATCAACACGTGTTGAATCAATAGTGTTGGCTGTTGCAGATACATAGGTTATTGACAGCACCAGCAACATGAAAGCAGTTTTCTTTACTAAAGAAAAGGCTTTAAGCGTGATTGTTTTCATATTCTTTGTTTTTACAAAAATTAATAATATGAAAGCGAATCGTTAAGATACTGGGGCAAGCGGTTGATTTACAAGTGAAGACAAGCAGCGTTAGTGGAGGAGTTGAAAAAAGAACGTTTAATTCTTATGCAAATTAATACAAAAAACGGAGAAAGGTAACCTTATTGTATGTATTGTGACTAAAATAATATTTCGGTAATATGAGGCTGGTACTGCGTTTCAGCGGTTATCGACGCAGTAACCGGTTCTGTATCAACGCTTCTGACATGGTGTGCAACTCTACCACGATATTTTACACTTTGGCAGCTGCAACAAGGCAGAATTTATGAGTTCGAATAAACTTTTCTGTTAGTAAATGGCTTAAAATAGCTGTGAAAGATGATGCAGGTAATGTATTGTATGCCGGGGAAGGGGTATAAAAGAAAAAAGAGCTGTAGACACAGCCCTTTACCATTAATCAATAACCTATGAAAAACACTATTTAATTATGTAAGTCAAAGATAACCAGCTGGATGGCGTGGTCATAATCAATTCGATGTTTGAATATAAATCACCGACGAATCATCCCGAAAAACCGATAAGCAATTATTGACGGGAACAAAATAAAAGGCTGCCTATACGTACCAGGTTACTCCCTTCGGTTATAGCCAGCTGGTAATCACTGCTCATACCCATTGATA
>CBIMFG010000625.1:0-4098 GCA_966243125.1 uncultured Niastella sp. | reverse complement strand
GGTTGTTCCAGAGACGCTTCTATATATCCTTTCTTCAATTGTTCGTAAAAGGAATGCTTATCTACAATCAAAGCTGCAATGTTAGCTACCAATGCCGCCAGCATCAGTTGGAAAATCACACTATGCCGATCGGTCATTTCCAATACCAGTATGGCTGAAGTGAAAGGTGTTCTGGTTACGCCTGTAAGAAAACCGACCATGCCACTAAGGATTAATATGTTAGGGTTAGAACCGATTAAATGGAACAAGCCAGCTATGAATGAACCAATAGAAGCACCGGCAGCTAAAGAAGGAGCAAAAATCCCGCCTGCCGCACCGGTGGTGAAGCAGAGCATTGGCCCGATAATTCTCATCGGAACTGTGTGCCAGAGGCTGTATTTGTTATTTGAGAAAAGCTTCTCATTCATCAAATCCTTTCCAGACCCCAGTATTTCATCGTTCAGGAAATAGGCCGCTGTTGCGATGACCAGTCCACATGCAATGATAAATATTACTGTTTTCTTTGTATGAAAATTTTCCTTCAATTTCATGATCCAAAGAATGGCTTTGCCCATAAGGCTTCCTCCGATGCCTGCTACAATTGCTGTAAGTACCACACCGAGAAAGATGGAAAACTGGAGATATTTCACTTCGGGATAACCCAAGTATAAATACGGCCCCAGGAATCCTTGTGCTGTAAGACCTGCAATAATGACTGCAGAAAACAAAGCAGTTCTGAAAAACCGGATGTGGATCTTAGCTAATTCCTCCATTGCGAAGACAACGCCCCCCAAAGGTGTATTAAAAGCCGCTGCGAGGCCTGCAGCAGCACCGGTCAGTATAAAACTTTGCTGGGAAAGCTTAGGCCAACTTACCGGAACCCATTTATTTACAGTTCTAAAAACTGAGCCGGCAATTTGAATTGTAGGACCTTCCCTACCTATAGCACCTCCGCCTAACACCATCATTAAGCTGGAAGCAATTTTTGTGATCAAAATTCGAATACTTAGCAACTGGCTGATCTTGTGTTCATGTTTGGGGGAAGCCAATTCAATGGCTGCCATTACCTGCGGAATACCACTTCCCCTGGCATTGGGTGCGAAAATTTGAACGATTCCCCATGCAATCAAAAAGCACACAGGTGTAATCAAGAAGATAGTCCACGGATGCCATCCCAATATATTTTTAAACAATTCTTCGGAATAGCCAAATAGTTTTGTGTATCCCACTGCTAAGAGGCCAGTAATCAAAGATGCTACCCAAAAAGGTATTGCCTGAAGCGTATTTCTTCGTATGCGCTCAGTACCTATCAAATCAAACACAAGTTTTCCCTTTCGCCTAAATCTTGCCATCCAGCTTTTGTCCATATCCGCAAAGTAGCGTAGATATACTTGAATTACCACCCAATTCTTATTCTAACAGGAATTTAATTTTGATTTAATGCCTGCCTATATTCATGGTTCTATGTTTGTTCAACTGATATGAATAACAAAAGACTCTTTATTGTTGCAAACCGTTTACCGATATGTGTTACCGGTGAAAAGGAAAATGCCAGAATTCAACCAAACTCTGGCGGCCTTGTGAGCGCAATGAATAGCTATTTACAAAGTTCCGAAAGTCAGTTTTCCGAAACCTTTTGGGCAGGAGTTCCCGGATGTACTCCAACAACGTGGAGAGAGGCAGCAAATCATTTGGAAAAATCTCCGTTTACTTATCTGCCGGTGATGGTGTATAAAGACCAGTATGATAAATATTATAATGGTTTTTCAAACTCAGTTCTGTGGCCTCTATTTCACTATTTCCCATCTTACGCTGAGTATGATAACGAGGAATATGAGCAATATCTTTTGGTGAATGAGCATTTTGCTGAAGTGTTGGCAAAACAATGCAGGGAAACAGATACGGTCTGGATTCATGATTATCATTTGCTCCCACTGGCAGGAATGTTGAGGAAGCATCATCCTAATATTACCATTGGCTTTTTTTTACATATTCCATTTCCATCCTTCGAGATTTTGCGGCTGATGCCCAAGCACTGGCAGGCGTCGCTACTTAACGGAATGCTGGGGGCAGACCTTATTGGCTTTCATACTATCGACTACGCGTCTCATTTTTTAGAAAGCGCTCAAAAGGTTATTGGGGTTGACAATGACAGGAATATACTGCGCTATCAGGACAGGTTGATTAAGGTGGATGTATTTCCCATAAGTATAGATTATTTCTTGTTCAATAATGCCTATGACAAAAAAGAGGTAGTGGATTGCAGAAATAATCTGCTCGAAAGGATGAGCAACTGCAGAATTATATTTTCAGTAGACCGCTTGGATTATACGAAAGGTGTACATAACAGGCTAAAGGCTTACGAACTGTTTTTGCAACGAAATCCACAGTATCAGGATAAAGTAACTTTTGTCATCAATATAGTTCCTTCACGGGATACCATTCCTAAATATGCCGAAAGGAAGCAGTTGATTGATGTTTTAATTAGCGGCATCAACGGCCGGATGGGGAATCTTCACTGGCAACCCATTATTTATAGGTACAGTTCAATGGAGTTCGACGAAATGCTGGCACTCTACACAATGTGTGCGGTAGCTTTAATTACTCCGCTCAGGGATGGCATGAACCTGATCGCGAAAGAATTTGTGGCCAGCAGGAAAGATAAATTGGGTGTTTTAATTATCAGTGAAATGGCTGGAGCAGCCAGAGAACTGACATCCGCCTTATTGATCAATCCAAATGATATCCAGGAGATGGCGGAGAAAATTAAGGAGGGACTTGAAATGAGTGAAAATGAGCAAAGGGAAAGAATCCATAAAATGCAAAAGCGCCTCATCAACTATGATGTAAAGGCATGGGGAGAAGACTTTATGACGAGCCTTAGGGAGATCAAGCAAAAACAGCAATCTTTTCAGGAAATATTTCTGGATGATTTTTCAAAACGGAATATTTACGATCGTTTCCGTAGTGCCGGGAAAAGGTTGCTTTTATTGGACTATGATGGAACTCTTGTTTCTTTTACTTCCAACCCGGAGCAGGCAGTTCCCGAAGATGCATTGCTGAAGCTGTTAGCGGAATTGGGTACCAAAGAAGAAACTGACATCTATCTGATCAGCGGTAGGAGCAGCTATTGGCTAGACAGGTATTTTTCTGACATCCCCATTCACCTTATCGCGGAACATGGAGCAAAATGTAAGAATAAAGGTGAACAGTGGTCTATGGAAATTCAGACGCATAGTGAATGGAAGGCAAGGGTGCACTATATTATGGATATGTACATCCGGCGGTGTCCTCATACATTTATAGAGGAAAAGGAGTTTTCAATGGTCTGGCATTTTCGGAATGCAGAGCCAGATCAGGGAAAATTGAAATCTGTAGAGTTGATGGGCGACCTCAATGACTACATTAATAAACGCCAGTTGCAGGTTAACCTTGGAAACAAGATTGTTGAAGTCAGGAGCCGGGGCATAGATAAGGGAACTGCCATAAAAAAGATACTTTCCAAAAAAGATTACGATTTTGTATTTGCAGTAGGGGATGACAAAACAGATGAAGATATGTTTAAGACACTGGTAGGAAGGGACAACTGTTTTACTGTCAAGGTTGGCCCCAATGCTTCTTATGCACAATACAATCTTCTTAAGCCACAGATGGTAGTCTCATTGCTTGAGGGATTGAATCACCTGCCAATTACCTCCTTAATTCATTAATAAATCGAACCGAATCGGCTCCTATCCGCTGTTTAACCCAGTCTGTCAATTTCTTTTGTTCTTTAACTGGTAAGTATTTTGCAGTTCTGGCAATAAAGAATGTTAGTGTATCTTTTCGAATAGAATCCTGTTTAATCAAAATGGCATTTTCAATGGCGTATTCCTTAATTTCGGGATAAAGGGTCTTCAATTCACTGCTGATATCCGGAAGGGTTTTTTCTAGTTTGTTCACTTGCTGGGGCAGGGTGTCTGGTTCCTCTGCGAAAACATCTTCCAGTATGCTTGCTTTAATTTGTGCAAGGTCAATTTCCTGCCTGGCATTTAACCCCTGGTGGATTATTAGTTTTGTACTATCCAAATCATAAAGTGCCATGCGGTTTCTCAGAGAATCAATAGTTAGTGGTGTTAG
>CBIMFG010000624.1:0-4099 GCA_966243125.1 uncultured Niastella sp. | reverse complement strand
ACAACCAAACAACGGAACAAAAAAGTGAGACGGAAGTACTGTTAACTGCCCTTTACTTTTTCTTTGCGCAAAAGGTATGGGGCGGGTTGGAAGAAAGCGCCAGCCAAAAGATTGACTGGCTGATGCCCCGTAAAAAACTTTCGTACAGCGCCTTCCTCGATTCGGTGCTGAAACAGGGTACCACCGGCACCGTTAAAGAACCGGTGTATCGCCAATACAACCTGTTAAAGGAATACCTCAAAAAATATAAAAGCCTCCCGGCAGACAATATAACTGTTAGCCTGCCCGGGAATAAAGCCATTCGTCCCGGCGATACATCGCCGGAGATAGTGAAGCTGCGTAAAAAGCTTTTTCTCCTCGGCGATCTTACCAATGCCAGCGACACCACTTTGGCCACCTACGACAGCACCCTGTTGATTGCCGTTAAACGTTTTCAAAGAAGACATGGCATGACCGAAGATGGCATTGCCGGCGGCGGTATGGTAAAAGAACTGAATATACCTGTACCACAGTTGATAGAAAAAATAATGGTGAACATGGAACGCAACCGCTGGTTACCAACCGATGTGCGCGGCCGGTACCTGGCCGTAAACATTCCCGAGTTTGTGTTGCATGCGTATAATGATGACTCCCTGTTGTGGAATATGAATGTGGTGGTGGGTAAAGATGTAAACAAAACGGTGATCTTCGCCGGTACCATCAGCCAGGTGGTGTTCAGTCCTTACTGGAATGTACCGCCCAGCATTTACCAAAAAGAAATTCTACCCGGCATTCAAAAGAACCCGAACTACCTGGAAACACATCATATGGAAAAGTATGCTGATGGCGTGCGTCAGAAACCCGGTCCCTGGAATTCATTGGGTCAGGTAAAATTCCTGTTTCCCAACAGCCATAGTATTTACCTGCATGATACGCCTTCAAAAAGTCTTTTCCAGGAAAGCAAACGGGCCTTCAGCCATGGTTGCATACGAGTGGCCGATCCAAAGTATCTGGCTAACTACATCCTGCGCAACGACTCCACCTGGACGGCAGACCGGATTGCCAAAGCCATGGCCAGCGGAAAGGAACAATATGTAGCGGTTAAAGATCAAATGCCGGTGTACATTACTTATTTCACGGCCTGGGTTGACAGAAAAGGCGACCTGAACTTCAGGGAAGATATTTATAAAAGAGACACGCAGCTTTCAGGCCTGCTTATGAAGCGTTAAACGGTTCAGGAAGCAGATAAAAAAGCCCCGATGTCAAAATCATCGGGGCTTTTTCTATTTAAATATACGTTCTATAGCGGCTTTACGGTATCGGAAAAGGTTCTCCAGCTTTTTACGCACCAGCAGGGAATTGGTGAGCACACCAATGGGCCCAAACGGCAATTGATATTTCACCTCATCTTTCATGAGCACCCCTTTACCGGTTTGGGTAAAGATGTGGGTATGCTCCCATAAACGATAGGGCCCCTTCAGCTGGGTATCAACAAACCGGTGCGGTTTTTCAACACGCTGAATTTCAGTTTGCCAGCGCAGGGGAATACCAAACAAAGGTTTCACTTTATAATCTATCAACATGCCGGTGTAGATCTCCTGCCCGGCTGCCATGGGGGTAAGGGTTATAAAACCCATTTCAGGGGGCGTTATCAGTGCCAGGTTGTTGGGCGATGAAAAGAACGCCCAGGCGGTTTGCAGATCAACCGGCAATAATTGTTCGGCATGTAAATAAAAAATGCTCATGTTTATTGGCTATTCGCAGCTGCGTTGATAAAATAAATATTCAACAGTATATAGATCAGCAACAATACCTGGGCCATGATCATATCGAACCGGTTGGCCTGTTCGGCCTTGCCCTTTTTAACCAGCTGCAACGACCAGGCGGTTGATGAAACTACTGAAAAAATAAAACACAGCGTTAACCCGTGCAGGGTATCAACCAGGGTAAAGCTGGTAGTTTCGGGCAACGACGAGTCAATGATATACTTGTTACCAATTACGGCAAACAGCGCGCCCACACTTAAACCAAAGCGCGAATCCATACCATCGGAGTGAATATAAAAACACACATAGGCGATCAAAAAAGCGATGTACATGCCCAGGAACAGTTTCCAGAACATATCCATAGCCTCGCGGTGAACACTGAGCCTTAACTTAAAGTTGCTGTATTCCGTATGCGGCTTTTTCATGCGCTCATCGCCAAAGGCTGTTTCATAGGCCTTTTTACCGGTGGTCACAATACAACTGTCGATCGTCCAGCCGTTCATGGCAAAACGTTTGTCGTAATGATCGCCCACCGTATCGGCCACAAACACCAGCGAGCGGGAATCGTATTGCGAGTTTTCGATGGAAAACCTAAGCTTTTGTTTATCGAAGGGGAAATTGGCGATCTTCCAGCTATCTTTCATTATACATTGCAGCTTCATTTGCATGTACACCTTATCGCCTGAGCTGTCGATGGTAACAAACGATTTGGTTACTTCTTTAGCGCCCGGCACTTCCAGGTTGTCGTAGAAATTGAAATCGCGGTTTTTGTACTTCAGCCAAAGCCACAGATTAACGGCGTACTCTTTTTCTTTGAAATCAATGTTATGAATGCTGGTAATATAAATGCCCGCAGAAACAGTGTCTGGTTTTTTATCCTGGGCATTAGCGGAAATGGAAGCTACACATACGCCCAGCAACAGCAGGCAGTACGGAATAAATGGGTTTTTCATCAGGTAATTTTTCAATCAGCACCGAAGATAAAAAATAGGCCAGGAAATTACAAGATGTGTAAAAATCCCCTCCTGTCCCGCTCTGCGGGAGGAAGGGTGGGTTTATCCTTTCAAATAAGTAATTACTGTTTCAATATCGGTTTGTTCGTATTTGTCGCTGTACTTCTCCATGTTATAGCCATACAACCCAAGCGCCATAGGAATGGTAGCTGAAACCTGGGCGCCTTTGTTTATAAAGTTGCCGGCTTTTGCAATGGTTACATTCAACACCCATAAAAAGGCGCTGTATTGCGTCCATTTCTGTTGATAAACTGTACCGCAATGTGCACACTGAAACTGTTCATTCTCCAGGTGCTGTAAATGTTTTATAAAGACAGAAAACAGTAATTCCTGATCTACAAAACCAACAGGTTTACTCCATTGAATAAAATTCCTGAACCGCTCCCGTTCGCAGGGGCAACCTGTTGCATACGCATCGGTAACCAACTGTTCGCAGGCGGCTGTAAATTGTTTTTTTCGCTGGTTGGCTTCATTCAGATGATCCAGGTTATTGTTCCATTTCACGGTTCCACCAATGGTGAGTTCGCCTTCGCGGTATTCCTCGCCTTCCAGCACCTGTACGGTAACGGTATTGCGGTATACGCGGCCAATGGAAATATAGATCTGTGGAACCACCACGGTACCTGCTTTATCGATCAGTCCCCAGGTTTTCAGATCGCCGAATTTGGCGTAGCCTTTTTCAAAATTGGTGAGTGCCGGATACTGGTAACCAATCACCAGGGTACCCTGTTCATCAATGGCGCCATGCAGGTCGTTTTCGTTGCGCACAATGGCCCGGCCATCCTGAAATTCATCGGCGTAGTGAAATTGGGGCGCAATCACTTCTTCCCCGAACAAATTAATGAAACCCCATTTTTCGTTGATCATTACCCGAGCCAGTCCGCCGGTAAAATTGCCATACGACTCATATTTATTGCTGAAGGGTATTATCTGGTTGCCAGCCGGATCGAAGTAGGCGGTATAAGCACCTTCGGTTACAGTAAACAAACCATCTGAAGAATGGGTCACAAAGTCGTACACGGCGGGAATGATTACCTCACCGTTACTGGATTTGATACCCATTTTGTGGCCTTCGTAAAAGGGAAGATATGCTGTTTCCATAAGTTAATTGCTGGTTGAAGTTACAGGTTGCAAGTTTCAGGGTGCAGGGTACCAGTTACCGGGTACCGGTTTCCCGTTTCCGGGAAAGCAAGAAGACAGTCAGCCGTCTGCAATAATAACCCGGCGACCGACGACCGGTGACCGGCAACCGGCGACCGGCAACCGGTGACTACCCATTTACCAATTCACCATTCTCCATTGACCATTCACTTTTTAAAACCACCTAAAGTACGGCCTGCT
>CBIMFG010000623.1:0-4106 GCA_966243125.1 uncultured Niastella sp. | reverse complement strand
AGTGAAAACGCTTATCCATACAGCATTTTGTTGATGACCGATAGCTGTAACTGCCTATTTCCCGGCATTTCAGCCCTCATTCAACCCGTAAACAGGCCCCCCGTCCACTTTCCAGCATTTTTTTGAACCAATGGCATAAAATTCGCGTATATATACTACAAGAAACGGAATTCAGATAACGTCAAATAAAAAGATGTGATTCGGATTTTATATTTACCCTAAGAGCCGTAAATTAGATTCTTTAATTTTAACACCGACCATGCGCGTATACCAGTTGCGGCATTATGAAGTAATGATGCCTGAAGAAAATAGCAAAGAGGCACAGCACCTGCTGTACTATGAAAGGTTATGCTATGACCTGCTTACTGCCCATGCTATCAGCTTTTCACACGCCGTGGAGGTAATGAAACTGCAAAATGGCCGTATTGAACAACGCCCCGGTCGCATCCACCGCATTTTAAGCGCCGCCGAAATCCCTCCTTTCTGTTTTATCGTTTGTAAGAATTAGGAAAACCAGCTGTAAGCTGCAAGCTATAAGCCGTAAGCGAATACAGGGCTGAAAGACAAAAGGTTAGCTAACACAAGCTTCAGGCTGCAAGCTTTAAGCAATACACCACATCCCGGCAATCCGTGTGGCGAACTTCTTCACTTCTATATTCAACATTGAATATTCACTATTCAACATTGTCTTCCCTTTTTCATTTCTCTGTTTCTTATTCCTCATTTTTAATTTCTTACAAACCGGAACCTGGAAACCGGTAACCGGCAAACCTATAACTTGTAACCTGCAACCTGTATCTTTGCTGCCATCGTTGAACAATTAAAATCATAGACTGATTCATGACTATTTCCTATAACTGGTTGCACGAATATTTACCAGTAACCATTGATCCCGAGCGGCTTAGTAAATTATTGACCTCTGTGGGGCTGGAAGTGGAGAGCCTGGAACGGTACGAAAGCCTGAAAGGTGGTTTACAGGGACTGGTAATTGGTGAAGTGCTGGCTACCGAAAAACACCCCAATGCCGATAAATTAACGGTTACCAAGGTAAATATAGGATCAGGCGATCCCCTGCAAATTGTTTGCGGCGCGCCCAACGTAGCGGCCGGTCAAAAAGTGGTGGTGGCTACCGTGGGAACAACCATTTACCCCAAAAAAGGCGATCCCCTGACTATGAAAATAGCCAAGATCCGCGGGGTGGAAAGCTATGGAATGATCTGTGCCGAAGATGAAATAGGATTAAGCGAAGACCATGCAGGCATTATGGTGCTGCCGGCCGAGGTAAAAGTGGGCATTCCCGCCGCCGACTACTTTAAAATATATACCGACTGGATCTATGAGATTGGCCTTACCCCCAACCGTATGGATGCCATGAGCCACCGCGGTGTTGCCCGCGATGTGTGCGCTTATTTAAGTTACCACGATAATCATGACCTGAAAGTAAAAGCCCTGGCCACCGACGGTTTCAAAGTAGAGAATACAACGCTCCCCATTGCCGTGGCTATCGAAAATGCCAATGCCTGCCAACGTTACAGCGGCGTAAGCATTTCAGGGGTTACGGTAAAAGAAAGTCCGCAATGGTTGCAGGATAAACTGCGCGCCATTGGTCAACGGCCTATTAATAATATAGTAGACATCACCAACTTTGTACTACACGAAACGGGTCAACCCCTGCACGCATTTGATGCCGACAAGATCACCGGCAAAAAAGTGCTGGTGAAGAACCTGGCCGAAGGAACACCTTTTGTTACCCTCGATGAAAAGGAAAGAAAGCTCAGCGCCGAAGACCTCATGATCTGCAATGGCAACAGCGAAGGCATGTGTATTGCCGGCGTGTTTGGCGGCCAAACCAGCGGCGTAACCGCTTCTACCAAAAACATATTTTTAGAAAGCGCCTGGTTTAACCCGGTTGATATCCGCAAAACATCTTTCCGTCATGGCCTGCGTACCGATGCAGCTACCCGGTTCGAAAAGAATGTTGACATCAGCAATACTGTAAATGTGTTGAAGCGCGCTGCCCTGCTTATTAAAGAACTGGGCGGTGGTGAAATTGCTTCTGATATAATGGATGTGTATCCCAAACCCGTACAGCAACCGCAGGTTCAGCTCAAATATGCTTTCCTGCGCAAACTGAGCGGCAAGAGTTATCCGGCTGATGCGGTGAAAAAGATCCTGGTAAGCCTGGGTTTCGATATCGTAAAAGACAGCGCAGAAGATGTAGTGGTAGCTGCTCCTTTAAGCAAACCCGATATTCACCTGCCCGCCGACCTGGTAGAAGAGATCATGCGTATTGATGGCCTGGATAATGTGGAAATACCAAAAGCCATAACCATTTCACCTTCGGTAGAACCCAACCGCGGCAAACATATTTATCGCGAAAAAACATCCGACTACCTGGTGGGCTTGGGCTTTAATGAGATCTTCACCAACTCCATTACCAATGCAGCATACTTCGATGAAACCGAGCTAAGCACTGCGGTAAAATTATTGAACAACCTCAGCGCCGATCATAACATTATGCGCCCTTCCATGTTGCAAACCGGACTGGAAGCAATTGCGCATAACCTGAACCGAAAAAACAACGATCTTCGTTTCTTCGAATTTGGTAAAACCTATAGCCAGCAAGGTCCCGGCAAGTACAGCGAACGCGAACATGTATGCTTGTACATAACGGGTCAGGTACAGGATGATGCGTGGAAAGGCAAAGGCACTGCATCAGATATCTTTTATCTGAAAGGCGTTGTGGCTCGAATATTGCAACTGACTGGCATCTCTAAAACAAGCTTTGCCCCCGTAACTGCTGAAAACAACCTGGCAAACACCTTACAGGTAACCATTGGTAAAGATGTAATTGCAACACTTGGTCAGGTAACTGCACAGGAATTAAAGCGGTTCGATATTAAGCAACCTGTTTTCTATGCCGACCTGGATTTTGAACTGATGTTGAAGTATATTTCCGCCAACTCTATAAAAGCAAAAGAATTACCACGCCAGTTGCCTGTGCGCCGCGACCTGGCCATGGTAGTGCCCAAATCCCTTCCCTTTGCAGACGTTGAAAACACCGTAAAAAAGGTGAAACTCGACAAACTACAGTCGATACAACTGTTCGATATTTTTGAAAGTGAAAAACTCGGGGCCGATAAAAAATCCCTTGCAGTTAGCTTTACTTTCCTCGACGAGGAAAAAACGCCCACCGATAAAGATATTGACGGTATGATGAATAAAATTATGAATGCCCTGGAGACGAACCTGCAGGCAGAGATCAGAAAATGATCAACGCCTGTAAAACCATAACCAGGCAAAAATTTGTTCAATGGAGGGATTACAGGAACAACTGAAACGAATCACAGATAAATTGCAGCAGGTGGTACATAGTTATCATCTGCTGCAAAAAGAACATGAGCAATTAAGCAGAGAAGTGGTTTCGTTGCGCGATAAAGAAAAAGCCCGGTTAATACGTATTGACGAGCTGGAGATGAAAATGACGGCACTACAAACCGTTACCGGTCAGTTAAACGACGGCGAGAAGAAAGAGGTAGAAAAAAGAATTAACCGCTACATCCGGGAAATTGACCGGTGTATTGCCTTATTAAGCGAATAAGCCCGTTCAGATCCTTTTTACCAGTCGCATTATCATTTCATCATCACCCTGGAAAAGCTCAAGGGTATAAATGCCATATGGCAAATCGTTCAACCCTTTCCAGGTAACTGTTTTATCGCCTTGGGGTATGTTGGTTTCAAAACGGCTACATTCATAACCACGTTCATCGCGTAAAATGGCTCTCAAACTAGATTGAATGGGTGCCATCAACTCCAACTGGAGCATGTCGATGAAGGTGTTCGACCTGATTTTAGCGAACATGTTAATCGTTTGGTTTTGGTGAGTAATCATAGCATACGAAAATTGCATGTAACCATCCAAAACGATCCAATTTGTAGCCCGAGGTATTCCTGTGAATTGTGTGTTGATAAATGTAAAACAAGCTTTTTAAAATTGCAAGCCCATGGAAGAATTAATTCCCATAAATGTTTTAATAGGCGACCGAACTTACCGCATTAAAATTGCCCCGGCTGATGAAGAGGTGGTTCGCAAAACCCTCAAATTG
>CBIMFG010000622.1:0-4108 GCA_966243125.1 uncultured Niastella sp. | reverse complement strand
TAAAGGAACAACATGAAAATAGTGTTTAAATATGTATATCAGGCTATTGCATTATGGACACAGAATTGAATACATCTGGCATGGAGGAAGTTGAATATTTGGCAGCTTTGCTGCTAAAACAGTTACGGCATGAAATAACCGATGAGGAGTTGCGCTACCTCGAGCACTGGAAAGCCAGTCATCCTTCGCACGCGCTGGTTAGTGAACAGGTAAACGACAGCGGGCAATTGCTGAACGACCTGTTGTCGATGAAACAGGTTGATATGGAGGCCCGGTGGCAGCAGATCACTGCACAAATTAACCCGGTACAAAAAACGGTGCCTTTATATCGCCGTTGGTACACATATGCCGCGGCCGCATTGGTATTATTGGTTGCCGGCGCCATTACCTGGCCTTACCTGACACCAAAAAAATCACTCCCGCCAATAGTTGAAAATAAAACCTATACCTCCGGTGAATTTAGTATTGCTCCCGGTGGTAACAAAGCTACGCTTGCCCTCAGCAACGGGTCGGTTATTGATCTGCAAAGTGCAGCCGTTGGCAAACTGGGGCAGGAAGGGAATTTAGCCATCATGAAATTAAAAGACGGCGAACTGAAGTATGAACAAACAGCCGGCGAATCAACAACCGGTGAGCTGGTAAATACATTAAGTACACCCCGTGGCGGACAATACAGCGTAGTATTGCCCGATGGCAGCAAAGCCTGGTTAAATGCCGCCTCATCAATAAAATATCCAACACATTTTTCAGCCAAAGAAAGAAGGGTAGCCATTACCGGCGAAGTGTATTTTGATGTGGCAAAGCACCCGGGGAAAAGAGAACCATTTATTGTAGATGTGTTGCCTGTTACTGGTCAGGGCGCTAAAGCAGAAGTAGAAGTGCTGGGCACGCAGTTTAATATTATGGCTTATTTTGATGAAAACGCCATCGCAACAACCCTGGTAAGTGGAAAGGTGAAAGTATCTGTTAACGACAATAATAAATTATTAGGGGCGGGCCAGCAGGCGCAAATACCAATGGGGAGTGATCTTATAAATGTAGTGAAGGTAGAAGACCTGGATGATGCGCTGGCCTGGAAGAACGGGTTTATCTCATTAAACCATTCTGATATTAAATACATCATGCGTACACTTTCCCGTTGGTACAACATAGAAGTAAATTTCCCGGGTAAAGTGCCTGATTATAAATTCAGCGGTACCATTTCCCGCTCAGAAAACATTTCTACCGTTATAAAAACATTAGAGTATAACGGCGTTCACTTTAAATTACAAAAGAACCTGATTACCGTATTGCCATAGTGTATTCACTTGAGCCTTGTGTCTTGCACCTTGCGTCTTTACTCTACATTTTCCTTACCCCGTTCCCGTGCAGTAATTTTATAGTATTTTTTGAATGCCTTTGAGAACGCGCTTAAATTGGTATATCCTACTTTTTCTGCCACCTGCGATACCGAGTATTTTTTGCCCGATAATAACTGCCAGGCTTTCTCCATTCGTACATCGCGTAAGTAATCGGCCGCACTGCTTTGATACAATTGTTGAAATCCCGTCTTTAATTTATAATCGTTCAAACCTGTAAGTTGGGTAAGTTCTTTAAGGGTCCAGTCTTGTGTAAGGTCTTCCGCCATTTTAATTCTGGCATTGTATATGGCCTGTGCTTCGTGCATGGAAAGGGTTATTGGCTCCCATACAGGTTGCTCCGAAATGTTTTCGATACAGCTGATCAATACCGCTAACGACAGGGCGTGTAAAGAAGCAGCCGGACGTTTACCCGCCTGCATCAATTCATATACCTGTGTCAATAGGGGGCGGGTGGCTACCTGGTTCACCGGCGTTAGCATAGCCGGCTGCAGCTGAATAACTTTTTTCTGAAAATCATTCATCAGAACTAAAGGTGGTAGTTTTTGAGACAAAACATATTCGGGATAATGAATGTCGATTGAAAAGTAAACCCCGGCGCTTTGAAAATGGATGCGGTGGTTTTGAAAAGGAAAATACAATAAGTTAAATCCCTGCTCATAAAATACGAGGTTGCCCAGTCATTCAATATGGTATTGTATATGGTTAATAAGGTGAAAACGTAATTTCAATAACGGCTCAAACTCCTGCAAAGTGAATGTGCAGGCCCGTGTCATTATAAAGTGTTGCAGCCTGATAAAGATACCATCGCACTGCAGTTGTTGAAACAGCACATGACCAAAATCGCCCGATGCTGTAACCGATGAAGCGCCCGGGATCAGGTAATGAGCCACTGTATCGGGAAGCTGATCGGTAAAAGCCAGCTCTTTATAATTATCGGCAATTAATTTTATTTGCATACCTACCAGGATTTTTATGGGCCATTTATCACGTAGTGCCGCCTGATTAACAATAAGCTTCCTCCCAAACAAACGAAGGGTTATACATAAGAGAGCTGCGTTCAGTAAATGATTTTACCAATCAGGTGAAACACCTATTGTCAAACGTTAGAAATTGTTCCGGTATGCAGTGCTGTCATCAGGCCCATATTGGGGATTGTTGTAGGTATGCTATATATGCACAGTAGTGAAAGCACCCGCACCAGCTAAAGGTAAGGGAATTTTATTCCAATCACTTACGAAATCAGGATTTAAAATTTTGTAAAGATCCTGAGTGGAGTGGATGAACCTAACGGTTGCTTTTAAACGGAGTGCAACAAAAACACTGGCTGAATTCGTTTTCGCCTCGAAAAATTAGTTTACTTTACCAACAAGCGTTGATCTACCTGCTGCAAGGTGATTTTGAACATGCAAAAACATCACCTTTATCCAATACCCCGGTTTTTTTTAAAAAAAGTCACCCTATCTTATCTTATATATGACAACCTCATCCCCTAATTTACTGTGCCAGTGCCTTGACGTTAGAAAAGAACAGTCTATTGTATTACAAAAAGAACTGATGCCAGGTTACCACATCAGTTTGCGACCCGTTTCGGTATACGCCGATAACGACATTCACGCCATTCGCGAATGGCTGTCTGTTGGCGATTCGCAAAAAGCGGTTTTGCCGGTTGACCAGTTACGTGTGTTTTTCATTTTGTTGGGCGAAAGCAGCTATGCACAGGCCTTTATGGTATTACTGAACCACGATATTCCTGTTGGTGAGTTTGAAGTGTACCAGGTGTTGCAGGATGAATTGAAAGATGCTATTGATGCCGGCGAGGGTGATTATAGAATATATGTACCTGTAATGCCGGTAATAGCAGCACTCCCCGATGTAACCATTCAGATGCTGCAAACCTGTCTCCATTATTTCTTCTCTTGCGCTGAGGTGAACCGGGTATTTTGGGTAATACCCGAAAATGATCAGGAACGGAATAAGCTGGCCGCTAAAACCGGCGGGGTGCTTTATAAATCTTTAGGCCAGGTAGTTACGGATGCCGGAGAGCAAGCCCATGTATACCAATATACGCGTTCCTGATTTTTTAGCCCGGTATAATCATATTAGTTAAATTTATCATTGTCAAGGGCCCATGGCCTCTTAATTAAAGTAGAGGGCTTCTTAAGCCATAAATACCATTGATTAATAATTGTTTGGGTAATGCTTTACTCAATTTGGGGCGGCATGGCCTAAATGGGGAGAAACGTATCTTGTTTTTTAACTGTTTATGAAAAATATATACCCGAAACTGTATGAATTACTCTCAAAAAAAACGGAACGCTGTTTGACATTACAAACGGCAATATTGTATTGCCCCGAACAGCTAACCAGCCCCAACGAAAGTTAGCCAGTCAGTTGCTATGCAATTCTTCTGTTGATCGATCACAAAATCTTAATAGTAAATTCTAAAATACCTGATTATGGCGCGCTCAAAACCCAACACTACTCGCTCGAACCGGCAAGAGGTAGCAGCGGTTGTGCCCAAAAACGGCAAACACCTTCCAGCCAAAAAGAAACCCAAAATAATTGAAACTGTAAATGAACCGGCTCCGCGGGAAACGAGCGAAGTGCTCGACCATCGCGAGTTGTTGCATGTGCTTACCCAGGTAAAGAACGGAAACTTTAGTGTGCGTATGCCCATTGATCAGGTAGGTCTTAGCGGAAAGATCTGCGATACGCTGAATGAAATCATTGCCCTCAACGAGATATTA
>CBIMFG010000621.1:0-4116 GCA_966243125.1 uncultured Niastella sp. | reverse complement strand
CAAGCCGGGCCGGTGGCTGGTACGATGGTGGGCGCTTTCAGCAAATGCACTATCTTACCTGGACACCCGATAACCCAATTGTTGGCGACTCCTGGACCTGGGGCTTTTCCACCATCAGCGCCTGTAACCGCATTCTGGCTTTGTTTGAGGCTTCAATAGACAGTCCCATAAAAAAAGGGTTAACGGCTGAAATTCGCCTGCTGCGGGCACTTATGTTTTACTACATGATGGATGCGTATGGAAACATTCCCCTGCCCGTTGCTTTTGGTGATACTGCCAGGCCCGTACAGAAAAACAGGGTGGAGGCATTCAATCTCATTGAATCGGAAATAAAAACCACCTTACCCAACCTGCCCAGGGCAACAGATGCTACCCAATATGGACGTCCCAATTACTATACAGCTTATGCCTTATTGGCAAAATTATACCTGAACGCAGAAGTATATACCGGCGCCAACCGGTATAATGATTGTGTGGCAGCCTGCGATACTATTCTACAATCGGGTAAATACAAACTGGCTGCTGATTATGCGAAAATGTTTTACCCCGATAATGGTCCGCAAATGACAGAATTCATCTTTGCTATTCCATATGATCATGCGGCAGCACTGGGCGAACAGTATTCCTGGTATTCCCTGCATCCGGCCCTGCAGGCAAAATATGGACTGGCCTATCGGCTGAGTAATCCGGTAAGCACCATTCCTGCTTTTTATGCAAATTTTGATGACCCCAACGATGTACGAACTTCGCTGTGGTTGATTGGCAAACAGTATGATTTTGCGGGCAATCCTATTACCATTGTTACCACCAAAGTAGGGTTAGATGCTACCTACACGGGAACAGATGGGAATACGCAGATAACTTATCAACTTGATTTTACTCCGGATATTACCTTACGCGATGTGGCCAAATTTGAAGCTGGTGGTGATGAACTATCGAAAGCAAAAGGTATCCGCAACAATAAATATTATCCCGATGTAACGGCTACCGATCGTAACCAAAGCAACGATGTGCCTGTATTTCGTTTAGCAGAAATTCAGTTGATGAAGGCCGAAGCTATTTTGCGCGGCGCAACACCAACTTACAATACTACTGCGCTTTCATTGGTGAATGACCTTAGAACAACCAGAAAGGCGGTTCCTATGACTAACCTTACGCTTGATGACGTGTTAAAAGAGCGGGCGCGCGAACTCAATTGGGAGATAGCCCGCCGCACCGATTTAATCAGGTTTGGAAAGTATGAAGAGGCCTGGGGCTTCAAAACCGATGCCGATAAAAACAAGCGCATCTTTCCCATTCCGGCAGCCGAGCGTATTTTAAATCCCGGACTGCAACAGAATTTCGGTTATTAGTGATCGCTTATTTTTCATGGCTATGTTAATGTAAAAATCCCCCGATACTGTCGGGGGATTTTCGGGGATCACTATTTGGTAGGTTATTACTTCACTTTATTTACCACTGTTTCTTCAACATAAGACTGGCTTCTGTTGATAGAATATACATCAGTAGAATTATTCTTTAAAGACTTAACAGTTACATTCAAAGATGCATCACCGAAACCTTCAGATTTCAATAAGAACTTTTTAGTGATGTTACCGCCTTTGAATTTGTTGGTGTATACTACATTACCAGCTTCATCGCGGAAAGTAACCAGGAACTCTTCATCAGCGCTGCTCAGGCTCAGTTCAAACACAGGAGAGTTGTTCAGGTTACCGATGAACTTCAGGTCGGTAGCAGGTGTTGCTTTAGGCTCTTCGTTAGCCAGGGTTACAGTTGAAAAACCTACGGTTAAGGTGATTAAGGTAAAAAGGGCGATTGCGAATTTAGTAGCTTTCATAATTGTAATCTTTTTATGTATATTTCTTGTTTACGTATTTTTACGAGCGTTTCACTTGTTTGTGATGTGTTAGCTGCGTTTCGTAATGCAAACATACAGCGGGTTTTGAGGGGGTGGAAATCAACCTAACGCCGTTTTTAGTATGGTTAAAGGCCTTATAAAAAGTTAAAACCCGCTGTGGTGGCGGGTTTTGCAAAAAATGACTCATGATGCCCAAGCGTTTTTCACGTGATTTTTTTCCTCGTAAACTAACGGTCGTTACTAATTGGTTGCTTATCCTTTCCCTCTATTAATAACTTACGCAAATTCTCCAACAGGTGATCGGATGTATTGGAATTGGTAAAAATGGCGTAGCCCATTTTCAGGTCTTTATACACTTCGAATTTGCATTTGAAATCGCCATTGTTACCACCATGACCAAATGATTTGCCATATGGTGTTTCGCGGATCTCCAAACTCATACCCATATAGGTAGGCACCTTGGGGTGATAGGAGGTATCTTCAGAGTGTTTGGAAAGAATGGTGTCGTACATAGCAGGCGATAAGCCTTTTTGTTCCAGCAAGTTGATCATAAACCGCGTAAAGATGATCGCCTCCGTATGCATGGAATAAGCCATGCCGGGCTTATCGGGCAGGTCGGCTTTGCTTGGCCGTTTGTCGTAGTGTCCATTGGCTACCATCCGCTGCAGCGAATCGTTTTTTGAAAAGAACGTATGATACAAACCGATGGGCTCAATAACTTCTTCCTCTAATACCTGTTCTACGGGTTTGCCGGTGATCTTTTCCACCACCATTTTCAGGTATTCAAATCCTTCGCCCGAATAACCAAAAGAAGTACCGGGTGTGAACTTGAGATCGAGCTTACCGCTTTCATTCATCGAGCGCCAGTTGGGGAAACCAGTTCTATGAGTTAGCACGTGCCGGGCGGTAATTAACTTATAACGTTCATCGTATTCAATATCCTTATAAGGAAGGTATTCATACAATGGTTTGTCGAGATTTATAACGCCGCGTTCCGCCAACCGTTCTACTGCATAAGCAAAAACCGGTTTGGTAATAGAGGCGGCTTCAAACAACGTATTATCATCTACCTTTTCAGCGGTAATAGCATTACGAACACCATAAGTTTTATGATAAGCAAGCTTCCCATTTTTTACTACAGCCAGCGAAACGCCGGGAATGCTGTAGTATTTCATATAGGTTTCAATAAAGTTGTCTAACTGCCTGGTATTGCCTATGGTGAAATCAAACAAAATGCCTTTTTCAGGGATCAGGTCGGGAACAGGAGTCGAAGGAATGATAACATCACGGGCTACTACTTTTTGTGCGGCTTTTACTTCGGCTGTAACCGGTTGACGTTGCAGGGTGCCAAACACTTTGTCGTCGGTTTGGTAATAGGTATCATATAAACCTATCTCGTATTTACCAACAGGCACTATAGCTGAATAGTTTCCAAGGCTATCCAATGTTGTTGACACCCACATATTTTTATTGGCGATCAGGCAGATCTGTGCTGGTAATTTAGTCGCCACCGGTTTATCCCACTTTAATTTTCCTGAAAGGGTGCCCAGTTTAGCAGCGGTGGGTAAAATAAGCACATCGCCCAGGCTGTTGGGATTCATATATTTCTCGCCTCCTGTGCCCCAGGCTGAATAAGAAAAGCTGCCATCGCCATCTTTATCAAACACATGAAAATCGAACCCGATCGATTTGCCTACTGCCAGTTCGTTCCCTAACTGTACACGCCATTCGTAAATACGCGTATTCCCGTTGCGCACCATGGCTACTTCCATAATACTCCAGTTGGCACTGCCGGCAAAGGGATCGTAAAATGCATTATTGATGTTGCGCAGTTTTTTACTGTACATAAAGGAGGCAACACCGGAGCCTGATAACAGGTGCCGCGCATCGAGGCTTAACTCCAACCCATCCTGGGTATTCCACCGCACGTTGGCAGAGGTGTCTTCCATAAAATCATCATCAGTGATAGTAAAGGCTACATATAAAGAGTGGTTATCGAGCCGGTAACCCAATTGAAAGAACCCCGAGAAATCAGCCTCGTTTTTAGGTTTGGTGGGGGAGAGGTCCATGGCAATGGGGTTCCTTTTTGCATCGCCGGGCCAGTCTGATAAATTACCATCAACTGTAATAGCGCCAAGCGGATACGCATATGCAATACTGCCATTATGAGCCAGTGCAAACAGGCAAACAAGGCAACAGCCTGTTAGCAGCGAGATGGTTTTAATGATTGTGTTTGACATGGTAACTAATTAATTGGG
>CBIMFG010000620.1:0-4118 GCA_966243125.1 uncultured Niastella sp. | reverse complement strand
TAAAAGACGACTAAAAAGAAGATATGCTAAACAGAACAGTTGCTCCTAAAATAATAGATCCGGTTCAATTTGACATAAAATTGCCGGCTACCAAAAAATATAAACTTGCCAACGGTATTGAAGTGTTTGCGCTTGATATGGGAAGTGAAGATACCCTGATGGTGAACTGGGTTTTTTCGGCCGGGAACTGGTTCGAAAATAAAAAGAACGTTGCCGCTGCCACCAATTTCTTATTAAAGAATGGTACCAGCAAGCGCAATGCGTTTGAGATAAACGAACATTTTGAATATTATGGTTCCTACCTTAACCGCGCCTGTTACAACGAAACGTCGGAGATAACCCTGCACACCCTGAGCAAGCACATAAATGAGCTGTTGCCCGTGGTGGCAGAGCTGGTGCAGGATTCTGTTTTTCCGCAGGAAGAACTGGACATCTATATTCAAAACTCGCAGCAGCGTTTAAAGGTTAATCTGCAAAAAGGGGAATTTGTAGCCGGCCGCCTGATCGACGAATACCTGTTTGGAAAGAATCATCCATATGGAACCTACAATGAATTGACAGATTACGCAGCCTTACAACGGGAAGACGTAGTTAATTTTTACAACGAATATTACAAAGAGGGCCGCTGTGTGATCTTTGTAGCAGGAAAACTGCCTGCGGATATCATTGACACGCTGGAGAAGCATTTTGGCCAGCTGCCATTAAAACCACGCATGGGTGGTGCAGAAATTATTCAGCACCCCTTACAACCGGCCACACAAAAGAAATACGAGGTGCTTAACGATCCCAATGGCGTACAATCGGCCATTCGCATTGCCCGGCCATTCCCTAACCGGCATCACCCCGATTTTCAAAAGGTGATGGTGTTGAACAATGTGCTTGGTGGCTTTTTCGGTTCCCGCCTAATGGGCAACATTCGGGAAGAAAAAGGTTATACCTACGGCATTTACAGTTACCTGTTGAACTTTACCAGCACCAGTGGCTGGATGGTGAGCACCGAAGCAGGTCGCGATGTAACGGCAGACACCATAAAGGAAATATATTATGAAATGGAACAGCTGCGCGACGAACCGATAGACGACGAAGAACTGAGCATGACGCGCAATTCAATGATCGGTAGCATTTTGGGCGATCTGGATGGGCCGTTTCAGGTTATTGGTCGCTGGAAGAGCATGATCCTGAACAATGTAGACGAACATTACTTCGATCGCAGCGTGCAGATCATAAAAACCATAACAGCCGAAGAGTTGCAGGAGTTGGCGAAGAAATACCTGGTGCCTGAGGAGTTTTATGAACTGGTAGTAATTTAAGAAATGATATTGCAAGCCTTCCGGATCGCCGGGAGGCTTGTTACTTTTTTATAGTTCTATCTACTTATAAACTAAACCTCCATAGCTATGAACTTTATCATGCGTATGATTGTAACCTCCATTGTTGCTTTTGGGTTATCGTATATTTTAAGTGGGGTACATATTGATACGTTCACAACGGCCATTGTACTGGCTTTTGTACTGGCCATCTTAAACGCCATTGTAAAGCCCATTCTTATTTTCATCACTTTCCCTTTTACCATTGTAACATTAGGGCTTTTTTTATTTGTGATCAATGCCCTCATCATCATTTTGGCCGATAAATTCATAAAAGGCTTTGCTGTAGATGGTTTTTGGTGGGCACTGTTGTTTAGTTTGCTACTGTCTATTGTTACTTCGGTATTATATAAAGAAAAAAGTACTGAAAAAGAATAGCCGCCACCGCCCACGGATATTTGATTTGCCCTAACTTCATAATACACTATTTTATTATTGTATGCACTTCGATAGTAAAGATTTAACCTATGACCAACTGGTTCATTTGTATAAGAACCTGTTATTGCCCCGCATGATCGAAGAAAAGATGCTGGTGTTGTTAAGGCAGGGCAAAATCTCAAAATGGTTTAGTGGAATTGGGCAGGAAGCAATTGCCGTGGGCGTTACCCAGGCGTTGGATGAAGACGAATGGATATTGCCCCTGCACCGGAACCTGGGCGTGTTTACAAGCCGGCATATGCCGCTGCATAAATTATTAATGCAATGGCAGGGAAACCAGAGTGGTTATAGCAAAGGACGTGAACGCAGTTTTCACTTTGGAAATGCCCAGCACCACATTTGCGGTATGATCTCGCATTTGGGCCCGCAGTTAGGTATTGCAGATGGAATTGCCCTGGCACATAAACTCAAAAAAGAAGATAAAGTAGTAGTAGTGTTTACCGGTGAAGGCGGCACCAGCGAAGGCGATTTTCATGAAGCTGTGAACGTGGCCGCCGTGTGGGACCTGCCGGTGATCTTTGTAATAGAGAACAATGGCTATGCCCTGAGCACGCCCGTAAACGAGCAATACCGTTGCGAAGCCCTGGTTGAAAAGGCCCGCGGCTATGGTATTGATGGCGTAAAGATCGACGGTAATAATATCCTCAACGTATACGACACCATTAAAGGTGTAAAGAAATACTGCCTGGAATACCAGCGGCCCTACCTGGTTGAATGCGCCACCTTTCGTATGCGTGGCCATGAAGAAGCCAGCGGCACGAAATACGTTCCTTCCTATTTGTTTGATGTGTGGGATATTAAAGACCCCATCAAGAACTTTGAACAGTTCCTGTTATCAAAACAAATTCTTACAAAAGAAGAAATAGAAGTCATTCACCAGGAACTAAAAGACTACATAGACGTTGAATGCAACATAGGCTTTAACGCCAAACCTATGTATGTGAATACCGACCGGGAGTTACAGGAAGTATATGCTGCAACAAAGGCCGAACAGGTTACACCTTCAGGCGCCGTTAAAGAGCAACGTTTTATTGACGCCATAAAAGATGGACTGCACCAGAGTATGCAGCAACATGCTGACCTTATTTTAATGGGGCAGGACATTGCCGAATACGGTGGTGTATTTAAAATAACAGAAGGTTTTATAGAGGAGTTTGGGAAAGAACGCGTGCGCAACACGCCGCTGTGCGAAAGCGCTATCCTGGGTGCCGCATTAGGACTGAGCATTCAGGGCTACCGATCAATGATAGAAATGCAGTTTGCCGATTTTGTGACCATGGGTTTTACGCAGATCGTAAACAACCTTGCCAAGATCCATTACCGTTGGGGCCAGTGCGCCAATGTAGTTATTCGAATGCCATGCGGCGCCGGAGTAGGGGCGGGTCCCTTTCATTCCCAAACCAATGAAGCCTGGTTTGTGCATACGCCCGGTTTAAAAGTCGTGTATCCATCTACCCCAGCCGATGCAAAAGGACTGCTCATAGCTGCCCTCAATGACCCCAACCCTGTGTTGTTTTTTGAACATAAGGCCTTATACCGGAGCGTACATGGCGATGTGCCCGAAGGATATTACGAAACCGAGATTGGCAAAGCCCGTCATGCGCGTTCGGGTAGCGATTGCAGTATTATCACTTATGGACAGGGCGTAATTTGGGCGCAGGATTATGCCGATCATCATCCGGAGATCTCCATCGATATTCTTGATTTGCGCACGTTGTTACCGCTCGATTATGAGGCCATAAAAGCAACTGTAGGCAGAACCGGCCGGGTACTGGTGTTGCACGAGGATACCATGACCGGTGGTATTGGCGGGGAAGTTGCCGCCTGGGTGGGCGAACATTGTTTTGAATTACTCGATGCGCCTGTTTTACGTTGCGCTTCTCTGGATACACCAGTACCATTCAACACCGACCTGGAGAACAACTTTCTGGCCAAAGCCAGGTTGCATGAGACGGTAGTGAAGTTGCTAAAATTTTAATAACAAGAGGATTGTATATAGGTAATACCAGTAGTGTATGGTGAGTTTCTCACTCCCCCGGCCTATAAGTTCTCTCTGCATTCCGAAGCACATCCTCTTTATAAAACAACACATCCTTGAATATTCCCTTAGTATACATCTCTGCCTGATCGCCAAAGTGTTTGGAATTGGGGTCGCCGCTTTCGCCGCCGGCGAGTAATGATTTTGCTTTTACTTTCTTCCCAAATTCTACGGCACAAATAAAACTGTTGCCATTGTAACCATATCTTTTTACGGAACCATTGGGGTACCGGCTTACAAATGAAGGCAGGCAGCCCCAGGTGCTGGCAGCCATA
>CBIMFG010000619.1:0-4120 GCA_966243125.1 uncultured Niastella sp. | reverse complement strand
GGTAAGGTTATTGTATTCCACATTATCAACAAACTGATCCTGCCGGCGCCAGTAATAAGTATAGCTTCCGGCCAAACTTAGCCGCAGAGAATTCATGGGTTGAAAAAACAGCGTAAGTTCCACGTTATTGTTTCTGACGGTATTGCCAAATCCCCAGTAATTATAGATGCCGAGGTATGCGTATAATTTCTTTCTGAAATCGGTATTTACATAGGCATTGTGCGAGATGGTGCCCGGGTTGCGAATGGCCGTTGTGCCCCGCAACGCGTTGTTTGAAACATCGTATACTACAGTGGTGCTGCCTGTACCTACCTGCCAGTTGTTTTTAAAGTAAGCATGGCTGTTGAAATTAAAAGCCTGGTTCAGAAACCTGCCGCCGTAATCCCACCGCGACCAATGGTTATAATTCAACCTGGCCGAACGGAAGAACAGGAACGATTGGGGCCAGTGAAACCCCGCCCAGGTAAAATGGTTGATCTCATTGGCAGTAAGCATAAAGCCAATATCGTTCAACTCCAGTTCGGGCGAACGCAGCGTAAAACCTGTTTCGAATTTAAACAGGCGGCCATGCTTGCCTGATTTACCACCTATTTTCCCAAACCTGAAAGTGCCACCGGTGCCAGTCAACGCCGTGCGGTTGCTGTCTACCGATAGTACGCGGGCATCTATGCGTTGAAACAGGTGTTCAAAAGCAGTTTGGGTATTCAGAATAGCTTCCTTTGTACCTTGCACCTGGCTAAACACCACATTCCCCCGAACGTACCAGGTACGGTTCTTCCAGGTATGAAAGAAATCGAGCCCGCCCGAATAGGCCTGGCGATGCAGCAGATCGTTCAATCCGCCATCGCGGTTTACCGCAGTAATGATGCCGCCAAAAATGGTTTGGCCGCTATTGATGTCTTTTTGCAACCGGCCTACAAAATAGCTGGTTAACGGTTCCACCAGTTCTTTTCTTTTCTCCCCATTGTTATCGATGGTAGCCATTTCTTTTTGCGTAATACTTTCCAGCACGCCAATGCTCCAGCCTTTGCGGGTTTTACCGCTGAACTTGGCCGCGCCGAGGATGGAGGTGTATTGCGGCATTTTCAGGTATTCATCGTCGTTTATGTCGGGCGTAAAATGCGGAGAACTACCGATGCGGCGCGAATAAAAAAGCAGGTCGCTGTCGTAATCGCCCCCGGCCTCGGAACCGGTTAACTGGTAATCAAAAATATTCCGGCTTTCCATAAAGAAGGGCCGCCTTTCCTCAAAGAAGTTCTGAAAGCCATCGATGCGCACCTGGGAGGGGTCGGCTTCTACCTGACCAAAATCAGGATTCACCGTGAAGTCGAGAATAAGATCATTGGTAACAGCGTACTTGCCATCCACACCGCCGGTTAATTTACGATCGAACCCCTTGGCAAAAGGGTTACCGGCTTCTTTTTTGTATTTATCTGCCTGAATGGTTACATAGGGTGCAATCTCCACCTGCCGGTGCATGGGAATGTTTTTCAATCCTTTTAATTCGCCAAAGCGGCTTACCCAAACGCCGGAGTTTTGGGGAATGTATTGCCAGCACGACCTTTCTTCCTTACGAAAAATGCGCCGCGTTACCTGTATGCCCCAGGTTTTATCAACCTCGTTGCCATAACGGAGCTGGCTGAACGGGATCTTTACTTCGGCCGTCCAACCGGTTTCATCAATATGGGTTTTTGAGAACCAGATGGGGTTCCAGTTGACATCCCAGTTATTGCCGTTGTTTGAAACAAATTCATCACCGCGTACGCCCGATACCGATAGCGTGAAGGAAAAAGCAGTACGCTGGTCGTGGTAGCTGTCGATATTTATTTCCACCCAATCGCCGGGAAACTGGTCACGGCGGTCCATCCATTTAATAATGGAATCGGGATACTGATCAATACAATGGTAGGCTATGTACAGGTATTTTTCGTCGTACAGGATCTTAAATTCGGTAGGCTGATGCGGCGCCTTGCCTTCATTGGGCTGCCATTGGGTAAAGTTGCCTGCCCAGGCCACCGAGTTCCAGGCATCTTCATTGGGAATGCCATCTAATAAAATATTGCCTTGAAGGTGCTGGGTAATAAATTCTCTTCTTACAACCGTTGTATCGGTGGTTTGACTCATGGCGGTTGTAGTAATACACGTGACTGCAAAACAGATTAGCAAAAGTAATTTGCTCGGGTTCATGTACCAAGTGTACCAAATAAGCAACAAAAAACAACTATTTTAGGGATGAGCGGAAAATGAAAATGTTGATGGCACAAATAGTGCTGCTGTGGTAACGCATTGTTACTTAAATTTAGATAAAACTTGTCTGTATGAATTCCCGTCGAGACTTTCTGCAAAAGCTGGCGGCTTCCGTGATGGCCTTTCCATTGGTATCACCAGAAGCGCTTTCCTGTATAGAAAATTCTAATATTAAAACATATGATGGTCCACCATTACGGGTGGCCATTATGGGCCTGGGTAGTTATGGCACCCGCGTGGCAGATGCCATGAAGGATTGCAAACGCGCCCAACTGGTGGGTGCAGTGAGTGGCACACCCGGTAAGCTCACCAACTGGCAAACAAAGTATAATATTCCGGCAAAGAACTGTTACAGCTACGAAACCTTTGATACCATAAAAGACAACCCCGATATTGATGTAGTGTATGTGACCACGCCTAACGGTTTGCACCACGACAATGTAATAAGGGCAGCAAAAGCGGGTAAGCATGTTATTTGTGAAAAGCCAATGGCGTTGAATGCCAAAGAAGGGCAGGAGATGGTAGATGCCTGTAAAAAGGCCAATGTAAAATTACTGGTAGGTTATCGCATGCATTTTGAACCAAAGACCCTTGAGATCATTCGCATGCGCAAGGATGGCGAGCTGGGCAAAATCCTGTTCTTTCAGGGACTGAGCGGTTTTACCATTGGCGATCCTACGCAATGGCGGTTGAACAAAGCCCTGGCCGGCGGCGGCTCTATGATGGATATTGGCATCTACTCCATTAATGGTGCGCGTTATATGATTGGCGAAGAACCCATTTGGGTAACTGCCGAGGAAACCAAAACCAATCCGCAGAAATTTAAACCGGGGGTTGATGAAACCATCCAGTTTCAGCTGGGTTTTCCCAGTGGGGCAGTGGCTTCCTGTTTAAGCACGTATAACATGAATAACCTCGATCGTTTCTTTTTAAATGCCGAGAAAGGGTATGCAGAGTTATGGCCCGCCACCGGTTACGGCCCCATAAAAGGACGCACCAACAAAGGCGAATTAACACAGCCCCATGTAACGCATCAAACCGTGCAGATGGATGAAATGGCCGGTATTATCCTCGATGGCAAACAACCCATAGTACCCGTTGATGGCGAAGAAGGTGTACGCGACCTGAAGATCATTGATGCTATATACAAAGCATGCAGTACGGGTAAACGGGTGGACCTGAAATGATTTAGAGCTTATATATTCCGGGGGTTCTTCCAGCCTTTCAATAACCGCTCAAGCGTGCCGGCAACTCGTTTTTGACGGGTTTCGTCGCGTTTGGCGGTAATGATCCATTCCACATATTCTTTTTTATGGGAGTAGGGTAGCGACTCAAAGTAGGCGCCAGCCTTTTTGTTTTTTGCAAGTATGGTCTGCAGGTCATCGGGCAGTCGTACCATCTTCTTTTGCGGATCTATATAATCCATAATCGGCCGTTCTTTGGGTGTAGCTTCCTTCTTTTTATCCCCTGCTGTTTTCATTCTAAAAGCAAAGACCGACCAGGTATCGTTAAAAGAAATAAGTGTGATCCTGTTCACCTGTGGATGTTGCAGCAGGTTTTCCCATCCTTTATCGCGCGTAAGATCCGTTTGCAGGGAAGAAGTGCCTTTGGGGTAATAACACCAGCAAAGCACATCGTCCTTTACCAGCGGTAATACTTTTGGTAGCTCTTTATCCAGCTGCGCTTTATTAAGAATGAACCAATGAATTTGATGACAATTTTTAGCTGTAGGCGAAACGTACACCTCATCGGGTAGGGGTCCAAGTTCCTTTTTAAAATCTGCAGGCGCATTAATGGTGCGCAGGGTGAAGCCAGGTTTTATTTTTAGTTTTTGAGCGAGTGTTAAAGCCATGACAGTAGAGTTAATGACTAA
>CBIMFG010000618.1:0-4123 GCA_966243125.1 uncultured Niastella sp. | reverse complement strand
GCCCAAATTACCTGCGCTTCGTGTATTTGTAAACTCTTGCTTAACCATTCGTTGGCATGTGCATTCATCAATGCTTTTACGTTGTTAGTATCGCTGCCATAGAAATACAAAGGATCGTTCACATCAACATTGGCTACCGACCCGTGAATGCTCAAATGCCGGGTAGCTGTTTCTTTGTGCGGCCACTGCAATTCCTTTTCAATACGGTCAACCATATCTTCACCCATTTTTCGGAAGGTGGTCCATTTACCACCTAAAATGGTAAACAGGTGGGAAGGCGTTACCATGATCTTATGACTACGCGAGATCTCTTTTGTTTTTTGTTTGCCGCCCTGTGGTGCTGCCAGCGGACGTAACCCGGCAAAAACGCTTAAAACGTCGCTTCGTTTGGGTTGCTGCACCAGGTAATTGGCTGCATTTTCCAGAATAAACGCAATTTCTTTTTCCAGTGCCTGCGGTTCCAGCGAAGCCTCCTTCACGGGTGTATCAGTAGTACCCACCACCACCTTTCCATGCCAGGGCACGGCAAAAAGCACCCGTCCGTCACTGGTAGCCGGGATCATCAACGCATCATTGGCCGGGTAAAATTTTTTATCAAGCACCAGGTGCACCCCCTGACTGGCCGTAATACTTTTTGTACCGGTTGGGTTATCCAGCTGCAAAATGTCATCTACAAACACCCCGGTGGCATTCACCACTGCTTTCGCCTTGCAGGTATAGGTTTTATTGGTTTCAATATCAGTAACGGTAACCCCTGAAATATGCTGGCCATTGTCTTTACCAAGACCGGTCACTTTCATATAATTCAGCGCTACGCCACCTTTCTCAATAATCGTTTGTACCAGGTTGATAGCAAGGCGCGAATCATCGAACTGTCCATCGTGGTACAGCACGCCGCCTACCAATCCCTTTAATTTTATGTTGGGAAGTTTGTCTACATCTTTTTTACGCGGAATAAAAACCGACGAACCCAAACTGAGCCGGCCTGCAATCCAATCGTAGAGTTTCAACCCGATGGTGTATTTGAGCCGGTTCCACCAGGTATAAACAGGAATAATAAAAGTTTGATTTTTTACCAGGTGTGGGGCGTTGCGCCACAACAGGCCCCGTTCAATACTGGCTTCTCTAACCAGTTGAATATCACCCTGTGCCAGGTACCGTACGCCCCCATGCACCAGTTTGGTACTTCGGCTTGATGTGCCTTTGGCAAAATCAGCCTGCTCCACCAGCAAGGCGCTGTATCCGCGGCTAACTGCTTCTAAAGCAATGCCTAATCCGGTTGCACCACCCCCAATTACAATCAAATCCCATGCTGTTTGCGTTGCCAGCCTGCTTACCAGTGCACAACGATTCTGTACGGTTTCCATTATATCAAAAACTTTCGTTTTATTTCATTTAATTTCTACAACAATATTAGTGAAACAATTTGAAACCGTAAATTAAACACTTCGAAACTTTTGGAAACCGATGGCGTATTCCACCTTCCCATTAGTGACGCTTGCTAAGACCATCTGGTACTATTCTTCAGGTGAATATATCCGCGGCATCCATGAATCCCATTTATACCAGTTCAGACTTTTTTCATTTACTTTGGTGTAACCATTATGATCTCACAAACTGAACGCCATCAATTCATACTGAACAAACTGAGCAAGGAAAGCTTTGTTAACGTGCTTGAACTATGTAAGGAACTCGACGTTTCTTCCGTGACCATACGAAAGGACCTGAAACTGCTGGAGGATAAAAGCTTATTGTTTCGCACGCACGGGGGCGCAACCATCAATAACCCATATACCATCGATCGCCCTGTTAATGAAAAAGAGAAATTACAATCGAACGAAAAAATGCGCATCGGCGCTACAGCGGCGCAATTAATTACTGATAACGATTCCATCATCATTGCCTCCGGTACTACCGTGCTGGCACTGGCGAAGAACATGCCGCAGAAATTGAATGTAACTGTTATTACGGCTTCTTTACCCGTTGCGACAGAACTGAACAAACACGCTGATATAGAGATCATGCAGCTGGGTGGTATCATTCGCAAAAGCTCCTCTTCTGTAACCGGACCCTATGCACAAAAAATTCTCACCGACTTCTTTTGCAGTAAATTATTTCTTGGGGTTGATGGCATTGACCTGGAATTTGGCCTCACTACTACCAGTGTAATGGAAGCGCATTTGAATCGTCAAATGATTGATGTATCGCAAAAAGTGATCGTGCTTTCCGATTCTACCAAATTTGGCAAACGTGGCTTTGGTAGAATTTGCGGATTGGAAGAGATTGACAGAGTGATAACAGATAAAGGTATTTCAGATCACTTCGTTAATCAGTTGGAGAGCCGTGGCATTGAAGTTACCATTGTTTAATATTGAATATCGAATGTTGAATATTGAATGTTGAAGGGAAGAAATTAAGAATGAAGAATTTGAAATGAAAAATGAAAAAGTCGAAAGACAAAGTTTTCACTTCAAAATTGGACATTCAACATTCGATATTCAAAATTGTTTTCCTGCCTTTACTTTCTAATTCTTAATTCCTCATTTCTCATTTTTAATTTCCTTCTCTCCTCTGGCTTAAGAATTGCTTACTCTTACAAGCAAGCCTTAGCCGACCAACATTTTCCACAACCTTAACATCCCTTAAGCTCAACCAGCATCTTTGATTTTAATAGTAATTAATTAAAAGAAAAATATGGCTATGTTGAGAATTGCACAAATAGCTCCGCTTATTGAATCGGTACCACCCAAATTGTATGGTGGCACAGAGCGGGTAGTAGCTTATCTTACCGATGCGTTGGTGAAATTAGGACATGATGTTACTTTGTTTGCATCGGGTGATTCCATAACCAAAGCCCGGTTGGTATCAGTAACGCCTACTTCATTACGATTGAGTAATTGTGTAGATCAAATGGCTGGTAATATTTTGCAATTACAGGAAGTAATGGACCGGTCGCACGAATTTGATCTGCTTCATTTTCATACTGATTATTTACACTTTCCCGTAACACGGCGCAGTCATAAAAAAACATTGACCACTTTGCACGGCCGGTTAGATATTCCCGAGCTAAAACCTTTGTACGAAAAGTTCAATGATATGCCGGTGGTATCTATCTCCAATTCGCAACGCCGTCCTTTACCAATGGCCAACTGGATAGCAACCGTGTTTCATGGTTTACCTGCTGACCTGTATGATTATGGTAAAGGCGAAGGTGATTACGTGGTATTTCTGGGCAGGTTCTCCCCCGAAAAAAGGGCCGACCGCGCCATTGAAATTGCACGGCAGGCGGGTATGAAAATAAAGGTTGCCGCCAAAGTTGATAAAGCAGATGAAAAATATTTTGAAAAGGAGATCCGTCACCTGCTCGATCAACCACATGTTGAATACCTGAATGAAATAGGTGAAAAAGAAAAAGGTCCGCTGCTGGCCAATGCTAAAGCCTTACTGTTCCCTATTGACTGGCCCGAACCATTTGGCATGGTGTTGATTGAAGCTATGGCCTGTGGTACGCCCATTATTGCTTTTAACCAGGGCTCGGTACCGGAGATTGTTGAACATGGTAAAACAGGTTTTATTGTAAACACCATGGAGAAAGCAGTGGAAGCATTAAAAAACATTCATTTAATAAACAGGGACACCTGCCGCGAAACTTTTGAAAGAAAGTTCAGCGACATTGTAATGGCCCAGAATTATGTACGCCTGTATGAAAAAGCGTTGCATAAACAATCCGACAGATCTTTTTACTTAACACCAGCGTATAGAAAATAAGTTATAATCCGGTTATAAATTATGGTTTATGAAAAAGCACGACACCCTGGTAAAACTACATGACGACAAGTACTACATTCTCGCTTCTTCTTCGTATGCCGATGATCGTGTACTGACTTTAAACTATGGCGACACGTTTGGAATTTTTGATCGCTGGGGCGATATAAAACAATTTGGCACCTGTGTGCAGGGCATCTATCATCAGGGCACGCGGTTCATTAGCGACATGGAACTGGAAATAAATCATTACCGGCCCATGCTGCTTAGTTCCAATATAAAGAACGAGAACGAAATGCTTTCGGTTGACCTCACCAATCCCGATATTAATGAGGAAAACAATGTGGTTATACCCAAA
>CBIMFG010000617.1:0-4126 GCA_966243125.1 uncultured Niastella sp. | reverse complement strand
ATGAAGTAGATGACTGGGACAAGCCCGAAGAAGACGAAGACTGGGATCCCGACTTCGAAGAATTTGATTTACCCAAATCAAAAGGTAAGAAAGCCACCAGTGGTGGTAGTGGAAGTGGCGCAGGCAAAAAAGGCAAAGGGGATGACGACGATCTGGGCCTCGATGACGAGTTCAAAGACCTTGATCTCTTCAACGACCGTGGCTTCGACGACGACGAGGAGGACTTTTAGTGGTTACTTCTTTTACTGCTCACCCTGTTTCTACAGTGCGCAGACAATTTATATCATTTCCCGTCGCTGATTTTCAGCGAACCAAATTACAAATGTTGAGTTGGGCTAACCAGTTCAACATTTGTTGTTTTCTCGACAACCAGCATTACAATTTACCGCATCATAGTTTTGAATGTATGGTTGCGGCAGGGGCGGTACAAACCCTTGCAACCGAGGCTGGTACTGCATTCGGGCAATTGAAGCAGTTGTATGAACAAAACCCCGACTGGCTGTTTGGGCATTTCAGTTATGATCTCAAGAATGAAACGGAAGGCCTGGCCAGTAACAATATTGACCACATTGGTTTTCCCGATCTTTGTTTTTTTATTCCGGAAGTAATACTGCAATTAAGCGAGCGCGAACTGTTGATTGGCACTTTTGGCAACCGCCACGAGTTGGTATTTCATGAAATATGTGCGGTTGAGTCAATGCGTGAACCCAGTCAGCCGCTTGCCACACCCATCAATAACCGTATTACCCAAGCGGATTATATTTCCACTATTCAGCAATTGCAACAGCATATTTTGCGGGGCGATTGTTATGAGATCAATTTCTGCCAGGAGTTTTTTGCGGAAAATGCGACCATCGATCCCTTGCAGGTATACAATTCGCTGAGCATTACTTCGCCCAATCCCTTTGCGGCGTATTATAAAACCGGGCAGCAATATTTACTATGCGCCAGTCCCGAGCGGTATATTAAAAAAGAAGGCAATCGCATTTATTCCCAACCTATAAAAGGTACCTCAAAACGCAACCTCAACGATGCGTTGGAAGATGAAAGAAATGCAGCGTACTTATATAACAATCCCAAGGACCGTTCAGAAAACGTGATGATCGTTGACCTGGTTCGTAACGACCTATCGAAGATATGTGAGGAGGCCTCGGTACAGGTTGATGAATTGTTTGGCATTTACAGTTTTCCGCAGGTACATCAAATGATCTCTACCGTTAGCGGGCAGCTGCGCAGCGATATTCATTTTATAGATGCCATAAAAGCTACCTTCCCCATGGGTTCCATGACCGGCGCGCCTAAAAAGCGTGTAATGGAGCTGATTGAACAATACGAGCAAACCCGGCGTGGCATTTTTTCCGGCGCAGTAGGGTATATTACTCCTGAAGGTGATTTTGATTTCAATGTGGTGATCAGGAGTATTATGTATAATGCTGCAAACGCTTATCTTTCCTTTCAGGCAGGTTCTGCCATTACGTTTTACAGCGATCCCGAAAAAGAATATGAAGAATGCCTGTTAAAGGCGGCCGCGATTAAGAAAGTGCTGGGAGGTTAGCGCTTCGACTACGCTCAGCGTCTTGACCAGACCCTTCGACTGCGCTCAGGGGGTCCCTTAAGCAAGAAAGCCATCCCGGTGGAATGGCTTTCTAAATATTGGTACAGGCTTCTTATTTTCCTGAAGCTACTCCACTCAACATCATTTGTACGCTCTCGTTGAGGATAATATATTTATTGGCGATGAACAGTTCCATTTTATCGGCGGGCAATTTCAGGTCGTAGGCGTTGTCATTGCTGCCCATAATGGCGTCAAAATCGGGGTTGTACCGGTTAAAATCGCTCATGTCCATCATTATATTCTTTGCAATGGCGGTAGAAAAGTATTTACCGGATACCTCCATGCTTTTAGCATTATCCAGCTCAGTAGCCGTTAAACGGCGGTTGAGCAGGTGGGTGGCGGTAACACCAATTTGTTCAGTAACCTCTGCCTTGGTAAGCGTGGTTACACTGCCCTGGCCTTCAAAAATATAGTGGGTGCCAATGAATTTCTTTACGTGCATCCGGGTTTCGGCCGGTAAGTAATTTTGTAGTCTCCAGAAATTACGGCTGCCCTGGCTCTTTTTAATAGCGGCGTATACGTTGGCTGGTCCGCCGTTGTAAGCGGCAATTACCAGTAACCAGTCGCCAAACTCTCTATATAGGTCACGCAGGTACAAAGCTGCCGCATGGGTGCTTTTAGTGTAACTTTTCCGTTCATCTATACCATGACCAACCTTCAGGCCCAAATCGCGGGCGGTTTGCGGCATTAACTGCCAGGGGCCTACGGCGCCTGCCCAGGATTTTGCGGTTGACTTTAATTCTGATTCAATTACGCACAGGTATTTTAACTCAGCCGGAAGACCATATTTTCTTAAAATGCCGTCGATCACAATGAAATAAGGTTTGGCCCAGCCCTTCATTTTGCGAAGGTCTTCACCATTCTTTTCCATATAATCCTGCACAAATGTGATAGCGCGGGGATTTAACCGAATGCCGTTGGCCTCATTGTAACCCAGCGTAAAGGCTGTGTTCAAATCATCTTCCTTGGGAGTGGTGGAGTCATTGGCGACCTTACCGGGGAATTCGAATTGTTGTGAAAGAACAACTCTGTTAAGCTTTTTGCCCTTAGCTGGGGTGATTGCTATCCCTGAATCATTACTGTACGCCATGCATAACCATCCCAGGCCTAAAATACCCGAAATAAAAAGTTTTCGTTTCATTTTCGTTATTTAAAACTATAAATGATCGACCCTATGGTATGGATTGCTACAAATGGCTAACAAAGGATGAAACGGACGTGAGTTTTCAGAGGATTCTTTGGCGTAACAGAGCAGTTTTTAGCGCCGGGGGTCGAAGGGGTTTAGGCTTTTCATTTAGCCGGCTGTTCTGAACTGTTGCATCCACATTTGGGATAGCTGGAGCAAATATAACTCGGAAAATTGGTTTGTCATAATCTGCAACCCATAAGGCATGCCATTACTGTGCCAAAAGAGCGGGATAGAGATGGTGGGAATACCAGTGAGGTTCGAAAAAACTGTAAAAATGTCAGCAAGGTACATTTCGATGGGGTCCTCCGTCTTTTCGCCAATGGTGAAGGCGGTAGAGGGGGCCGTGGGGAGAAGGATAGCATCGAACTGGCTGAAGATCAGGTTGATCTTTTCAACCAGCAGTTTGCGTACCTGCTGCGCCTTCGTAAAATACGCATCGTAGTACCCCGCGCTTAAAACGAAGGTTCCCAACATAATACGTCTTTTTACTTCCCAGCCAAAACCTGCTGACCGGGTGGCATTATAAAACTCTGTTAAAGAGATATTTTTTTCCACATTGCGATGACCGTACTTTACTCCGTCGTATCTGGACAGGTTTGAGGAGGCTTCTGCAGTGGTTAAAACATAATAGGTAGGAACAATGAAATCGAGGTATTCGAAGTCAACGGGCTCAACAGTGTGTCCATCGGCCTGCAGCTTTTTAGTGAATTCCAGAATGGAATCCCGGATCTCTTTATCAAGGGCCGGGCTTTCCAGCGCTTCCTTGAAATAAGCGATCCTGAGCGGTTTGGAAGGTAACGGGGTCAAATTGCTGTATGCCTCAACCGGTTGCTGGGCGCCCGTGCTGTCAAAGTCATCGGGGCCTGCAATTACTTCCAGTACCTGGGCTACATCGGGAACATTGTTGGCGAAAATACCTATTTGATCGAAAGAGGAGGCGTAGGCTATAAGACCGTGACGCGAAATGCGGCCGTAAGTGGGTTTAAGCCCTACCACGCCGCAGAAATCAGCTGGCTGGCGAACAGAACCGCCGGTATCGCTTCCCAGGCTTACCATACACTGGTTGGCCTGAACCGCTACGGCTGAACCGCCTGAAGAACCACCGGGTACCCTGGTTTCATCCAGGGCATTCAGCACCTTACCATACGATGAGTTTTCATTGGTTGAACCCATGGCAAACTCATCGCAGTTGGTGGACCCTATAATAATGGCTTCTTCGGCCAGCAATCTTTCAACAGCTGTTGCATTAAAAACGGGCTTGAACCCTTCGAGGATCTTTGACGCGGCTGTAAGCGGGTGATCTTTATAGGCAATTACATCTT
>CBIMFG010000616.1:0-4132 GCA_966243125.1 uncultured Niastella sp. | reverse complement strand
AGCGCCGCGTGCACCGAAAATGGATGTGGCGGCCGCATCTTTCAGCACTTCCATTGACTGAATATCGTTGGGGTTAATATCCTGAAAGTTGGGATACTGAATGCCATCTACTATAAACAACGGCGTGTTCTGCGCCAGTATCGACCGGTTGCCCCGTACAGTTACATTTACACTGCTGCCGGCGCCACCGCTGGTGCGGGTAATATCAACCCCGGCCACTTTACCCTGTACACTTTCCATTACGTTACCGGCGGGAACTTTTTTTACTTCATCGCCTTTGAGCGACACTACGGCTCCGGTAAGGTCTCTTTTCTTTACGGTACCATAACCAATCACTACAATGTTCTCCAGGTTCGATGCGGCAGACACCAACGACAGACTGATCTGTGTTTTGTCGCCCACTTTTATTTCCTGCGAGTCGAAGCCCACATAAGAGAACACCAGCACATCGTTGTCATCGGCCGAAATAGTGAATTGGCCCTGCTCATTGGTAGTAGTGGCTTTGGAGGTGCCTTTTATAGTTACGGTTACGCCCGAGAGTGGCGATCCGTTTGCGTCGGTGATCTTTCCCGATACTCTTTTCTCCGGGTCGGGGCGAGCGTTCTCATTGATCACAATGAGGCCGTTGGCCATAAACCGGTAGGTTAAAATAGTTTGGGAAAATAAATTGTCGAGCGCCTGATGAATATCCACATTCTCCAGGTTGATGGTCACTTTTTGTCTGATGGCCGACAATTGATTGTTGTACAGGAAGCGGTAGTTGGATTGCTTCTCGATATTAACGAGGATGCCGGCTATTTCAGCATTCTTATACCGGAGGTTTAGTTTTTGACCAAATCCCCGGGCCGACACCTGCAGCACACCAACAAGTAAGAGGAAAGTAGTTATTTTCATAACAAGCAGCGCATTGGAAAGCAACGGGCTTTTTATGCCCGTTCTAAAACTTTTCATACATTAGTATTATTATGGGTTAAGAAATCACATCCCCTCCCGCCTGCCAGCGGGTTGTGGAGAAAACACATCAGAACATTTTAACCTGTAATACGCGGGGAATGCTGCCAACATTCTCCGTTTTTATTTGGTTACGTAGGATCCATATTTTATTTCGTCGATTTTATAAATACTTCATTGTTAACTATTCTTACCTCAAAAGGAACTGCTTCCTTTAAGGCCATAAAAGCCTGCTCTACCGTTTCATTCTGCAGGGAGCCATTAAACTTCAACTGACGCGCAGCAGCATCTTCAAAATAGACCTTGATATTGTACCATCTTTCCAGCTTCATGGCCAACTGCTCAAAATTGTCGCCACGAAATTCGAGCCGGTTGTATACCCAGGCGGTTTCAATATGTTCGCTTTCTTTTATGGTACTGTCTATATGAATGATCTGTTTGCTGGCTGGCTGGTCAGTAGCCGTTACCGGTTCATTGGTAGTTACAGCTTCGGTTGTGCTAGCGGGCAACACAATTTTTTCATTGGGATGCAGGTACACCGGATCGCTCTTTGCATCGCCCTTACGGGTTATTTGCACCAGGCCCCTGATGAGGGTAGTTTCAATTGTTTTTTCTTCGGGATACGATTTTACGTTGAAAGCCGTACCCAACACCCTGATGTCGATGGCCCCTGCATGTACAATAAAGGGCTTTTTTTGATGTGTGGTATTGGACATTACCTGTACCACATCAAAATAGGCTTCGCCTTCGAGGGTGATCTCGCGTTCAGGTCCATTGAAATTCGCATATACAATACGGGAACCGGCATTCAGCCAAACCGTTGAGCCGTCTGGTAAAATGGTGCGGGTTTTACTTCCTTTGGGCGCCACTACTTCATTTGCGGCTACAGCTGGCTGTTTATTATTCCAGGTTACCAGCAGCCAGGCGCCCACCGTTAATAAAGCAATTGCGGCGGCTGCCCAGTATAGTTTACGCCATTTTTTTATATGTACTACCGGTGCAGACTGCCCCAATGCCGATTCTGCTTCGGCCAGTTGAAGTATGCGGTTAAGCTTGTCGCTGGTGACGGGTTCTTCGCTTGCAGGCGCATTTACCGGCCATAACTGGTGCAGTATGTCGTATTGCTGCATCAGCTCGGGATGCTGTTGCAACAGTTCGTTCAGCTCTTCTTTATCCTGTTCAGTGGCATCGCCGCTCAAGTTGCGAGACAGTAAGAACCAGATTCTTTCGGGTGTTTCCATTTGCGACTTGTCCGTTTATATATGTAAGGACAGGCGTTTTTGAAAAGACCATTAAGCGTTTGGAAAATATTTTTTTGGGGAAAGTTACGAGTTCAGAGTTCAAAGTTCTTTGTTCTTTGTTCTATGTTCTATGTTCTTAGTTCTGTATTTTTAGTTCGTGGGTGCTGCCGTGCAGTAGTGAATTGCTTTGCTTTAGGCTTTCAGCCCTGTATTTGCTTGCGGCTTACAGCTATAAGCTGTATTTGGCTTACAGCTTATAGCTTACGGCTTAAAGCTGTATTTGCGGCTTAAAGCTTACGGCTTACAGCTGTTTTCGTTACCTTATTAACTTGCAGCTCAGTACATATCTTCTTAATCGCAATAGCCATTTGTACATCAACGGTATTAAGGGAAATATTGAGAATTTCGGCTACTTCGCGGTGTTTGAGGCCATCTTCGCGAACCAGTTTGAAGATCATTTTACAACGGGGAGGTAAATTTTCTACTGCCTGGTGCATGCGCTTCATCATTTCGGCAGTTACCAGCAGGTTATAAGGATCAGTGGCAACCTGACCGGTTTCTATATCCAGGTCATCGAAGGGCGCCTTGATGAGCTCGTTGGCTTTTTGGGAAATGGCATTTAATGCCCTGTTCTTTACGGCAACGTATAAATAGACGGTTAGATTTTCTACTTCGTTTATGCGCTGGCGGTTACTCCATAATTTTACAAAAACATCTTCTACAATTTCTTCGGCCAGCTCGGGCGAGCGGGTGATTACGCGGGCAAAGTGGTGCAACCGTTTACTGAATAATTTGTACAGCTCCGCCAAACATTGTTCGTTTCCGGCATGGATACCTTGTTGAATATGTGGCAGGCCAATGGTCATTTTTTCAATAGCAATCAATCGGGGTTAAATGTAGGCATTTTTTGGTTATATTAATCAATTCTAAACCAATCTACATCTGCCCAACCTGCATCGTTGGTAACGGTAGTGCGGGTGCAGAACAAGCCAACTTTAGCACCGATCCATCGGCCAGGCACAGCTGAAAACACATCGCCGGCAGCAGTAAATTGCTGCCCATCTTCACTATACGAAAAATTACATTTGGCGCCTTTGCTTATTTGTACGCGCAAATACGTGGTGGCTTTGGATATTTTTCCAATCATCTTTTCCTGTTCTGGTTTACCGCCTTCGGCTTTATTGCAAACCACATAGGACAAATAAATGCCATCTTCTTTTTTGGTGAGCCCAACAAATGCATAGTCAGAACCCATTACGATCAGTCCGGTTTTTTCTCCTCCTAAGCGGGGTTTAAAATCCAGCTTTACGGTTGCAGTAAATTCAGGCGCCGGAAATTTCTGCATCAGCACATTGGGCACAAACCACATGTTCTTTGTTGAATCGGGCACCATGCCAGAAAACAAACGCAGGTAGCCATTGCCGGGAAAGGCCCAGAAGGGTTTTGGGTTGGCCTGCCATTGCCATTGCAACCCCATTTTGGTGCCGTTGAATTCGTCGGTCTCTGGTGGCGTTTGTACGGGGTATGTTTTCCCAACATTTGGTTTTTTATAAGTAGCTACCGGTTCTCCTTTTCCATCGCCATCTTTGTCAATACCAATCACCGGCCAATTGTTCACCCATTTCATTGGTTGCAATAATACTACACGTCCGTATGCTTCCAGATCCTGAAAGTGCAGAAACCAGTCTTCACCGGTTTGGGTAGTTACCCAGGCGCCCTGGTGCGGGCCATTGATGGCAGAGCTGCCCTGATCCATCACCACTTTTCTTTCATATGGGCCATATACATTTTTCGACCGCATTACCAGTTGCCAACCGGTTGGCACACCACCGGCCGGAGCAAAGATGTAATAATAGCCATTGCGTTTATAGAATTTGGGGCCTTCCAGCGTGGGGTCGGTTTCGTGACCATCAAACACCAGTACACCGCCATCCTGCACT
>CBIMFG010000615.1:0-4132 GCA_966243125.1 uncultured Niastella sp. | reverse complement strand
CACAACTGCCTGATGGCGACACCACATAATCGAACCCCGAAAAGTTTTTTAGAAAGAGCTCATTACAACCCTGCGCCAGGTGTTCGTAGCCGCTGTTGGCCATGGGCTGGCCGCAGCAGGTTTGCCCGGCCGGATAATGCACCTCCAGCCCCAGTTTTTCCAGCAATTGCAGCGTGGCAATGGCTGCCTGCGGATAAAACTGCTCTATGTAACACGGTATAAAAAGTCCTACGGTCATAAAGAATTTTCAATTACAACGTTTTTGATCTTACTGTTTCTGATGATCCACAAAGCAACGCCTACAATGAGCGCTACCAGCACCGCCACAATGAGCAAATAGGTAAACCCGGTACTCAAATGGGCTTCGGTGGCCACCCGCGGCGCTTCGGTAACCTGGTACTTGGGTACTATCCATTTAAACACATAAGCCTGCAGAATGGTAAAACAGCACACCACAAACAACATGATAAAACTGTGTTTTACGGTAAACCGGAAGAGGTTCGATTCTTTGCCCACCAGTCCTACCGCAGCGGTACCCACCGCTATTGATTGCGGCGAGATCATTTTTGCGGTAACGCCTCCGCTGGCATTGGCGGCAACGGTTATCACCGGATCAACGCCTATGGTTTGGGCCGAGGTGTATTGCAGTTTGCAAAAGGGTGCGTTGGAAGAGGTGTCGGACCCGGTAAGGAAAACGCCCAGCCAACCGAGAATGGGTGAAAAGAAAGGGAACAGTACACCGGTACCGGCCAGGGCCAGCGCCATGGTGGTACTCATGCCTGAATTGTTTACAATGAAGGCAAAACCCAGCACGGATGCAATGGTAACCATCGACCATTTTAATTGCTTCAGGGTATATAAGAACGTGCTGCCCGCCTGTTTCAACCCCATCCCAATCATGGGCAGCGTTATCATGGCTGCCAGCAAAATGGCGGTACCAGGGTTGCTCAGGTAACTAAACGTAGCAGGTTTTATCAGCAGTGGCTTGTCATCGGCCATCAAAATATGATCGTGTAAACCCGGCAGGTAAAATTTGATCTGCCCTATTGAATTCAATGCATCTTTTATAGGTTGTAAACCCCAGGCCATTACCAGTACCGTCATAACAATAAAGGGCAGCCAGGCTTTTATGATCTGTCCGGTTACATATTTTATCTCCGTATCCACAGTGGGCGCCGGTTCTTCTTTAAAGCGCCAGATGGTTTTGGGTTTCCAGAATTTTAGTAAGGTCATTAAACAGATGATGGAAAACAACCCACTGATCACATCGGGCAGCATGGGATTTAAAAAATTAGAAGTAATGAATTGCGCCACGGCAAATGATACGCCCGACACCAGAATAGCCGGCATTACTTCTTTTGTGCGTTTGTACCCCGACATCAGGAATACCAGATAAAACGGAACCAGTATAGACAGGAACGGCAGCGTTCGGCCAACCATTTGCGACACCGCCATTTCGGGTACGCCTGAAATTTGTGCGGCCACCGTAATGGGAATGCCAATGGAACCAAAAGCCACGGGTGCGGTATTGGCGATCAAACAAAGACCGGCTGCATACAGCGGATTAAAACCCAGTCCCACCAGCATGGCCGCGGTAATAGCTACCGGCGCGCCAAAACCGGCCGCGCCTTCGAGGAAAGAGCCAAATGAAAAAGCGATCAGCAACGCCTGCAATCTTCTGTCGGTAGTAATAGACGACATAAAGTTGCGGAGAATATCAAACTGTCCGCTGCGCACGGTGATGTTGTACAGGAACATGGCGCCAATGATGATCCAGCAAATGGTAAACAAACCATACAACGCGCCATCGGCGGTTGACAGCAGGGCCAGCCCCGCGGGCATGCCATACGCTATAATGGCTACTATAATGGCCAGGATGGTGGTGAGCATACAGGCCTGGTAACCTTTCATTTTTTTGATGATCAGTGCCCAAAAGATAAAGAGGATGGGAATGGCTGCCGCCAGGGCCGATAAGGCTATATTGTTGAACGGGTCAATTACCTGTTTCCAATTCATAAATTCTTTTTTTAAAACTTGTATAACAGCAAACCATAGCCTACGCCGGCCGGGTCGGTGGTGTTGGCAAACTGAAAGGCCATGTACTTACCGTCGGTACTTACAACAGGGTTGCTGGCTTTGCCACCTTCATAATCGTTGAAATGCGTCAATCGTTCCATATTTTTACCGGTGCCATCCAGCCGCAGTTTGTAGATGTCGATGTTCCAGGGACCGCGCCGGCCGCCCAGTTGCTCGCATTGCCGGTCGCCTTCGAAGAGGGTGTATTTTCCGCCGGGCACTATGCCTTCGCACTCGTTGTACGAACCGGGTTTCTTTGATTGATTTACCACTTCCCTGGTAGCCAGGTCAATGGTCATTACCGAAGCCAGGTGATCGGGCTCATAACAAACAAAGGTCATTTTGGTATCGTTGTCGTAAAAGTCCTGCGCCTCCAGGCTGCAGTTGGCGTCGGGGCTTTCATACACTGTTTTTTTGTTGATGATCTTCGGCGTGCCGCCCGAGAGGTCTATATCGGCCACTACCAGTCTGGAAGCGCCCGGTTGCAGCGTGGAGTCCTGGGCATGTAATTGTGTGTAGGCGATCTTCGTACTTGTTTTGGAAATGGCCATGCCTTCACTCATTTTTACGCCCAGCCTAACGGGTTTACTCCCTCGTTCTTTGCTCAGGAACCACAGTTCGTTATCGCGGGCGCGGCTGAGCTCTATGTTCTCGAATTTTTCAGGGCCTATCAACATATAATCGCCGGTTGGCAGGTGCATCACGCGTAAAAAAGCGCCGCCGGGGATATTGCAGGTCAGGCAGCGGATCTCTTTTGTTTTGAGGTCAATCACCATGGCATCGCCAAAGCTTTTGGCCATAAAGGCAATGCGCTGGTTATCGGGGCTAAAATCGGCCCGTTCGCCAAACCTCGTGAGCACCTGTATATTGGCGGGCAGGTGATCGAGCGGACTGCCCGTTTTTCGCTGGGCCATTTGCGCATATGGTTGCAGGCTGGTCAGCAGCAAAGCCGCAATCGTCCATTTCTTCATACGAACTATTGAATACGTTAAAAAATAATTTTACGGTTTTAATCCCCTCCCGGGAGGGGTAAGGGGTGGGTTATCTTGTCACAACCCAATACGGCGTCTCCTTATTCACATCCGGAAAAATCGCTCCCTGCCCCTTGTTGTTGATCACTTCTATCAAATACATCCAATCGTACCGGTCATTGATGGCGCTGGCCGGTACGGTGGCTTCATATACATTCTTTTCTTTACCGGCTGTCATAGGCATGGTTTGCCAGGCTTCTTCCTGGTTTACACTGCGATAACGCAATTGCACCGATTGTATACCAGCCGCAGCGGATACATTCACCTGTATGCTAACGGGCTTGCCAGTAATCAATTTTTTAACAGCTACATGCTGAAATGTAAACAACGGATGGTTATCGGGCAGCGTGGCGGGTTTAAACAGCGGCGCCTGTTGGGTGGCGGTTCCGCTCGCTGATTGTTTTTTATTTTCCAGTTCGGTGAGGCCTTTTTCCAATGTCTGCAGCTCATCTTTCCAATGACCGCACAGGTCCTCCACACATACACCCATCATCAGGTTGCTGGTATATACATCGCCGGCTGCAGTTACGATGCCTTTCCAGGCTTCTATGGCATTGCGTTCCTGGGTAATGGCCGCTTCCAGGGCTTTTATATCGTGGGTGCGTTCGTACAAACAATAGTTAACAGCCGCAGGCAGGCGCCGCGCATGGAATAAAGCCAGTCCACTCAGAATTCGCAAATCGGTTATAGTAGACTGAAACTCTTTGCCGGGCTCAGCGCCTTTGTTTTTTTCAGCCTGCGCTATTAAGTTATTGATGCTGGTTGCTAATTGTTGTAACCAAAGGCTATTGGCCGAGGGTAATATTTTTGGGGTACTGCCGCCGTTGAGCAGCAGGTCTGCTTCTTCACCGGCATTGGCAAACTGCATCAGGTCGCTGCCTTCTGCCTTGGCATATGCGGGCAGGTCGCCCAAGGGTTGTTTCTCCACCCAACCCCGGGTGGTAGGAAACAGCCGGTAGGGATAACAACTGGCAATCAGCCGGGGCAGCACCCAACTGGCTTTGTGCAGCGCCTGCTCCACCAAT
>CBIMFG010000614.1:0-4133 GCA_966243125.1 uncultured Niastella sp. | reverse complement strand
GAAAAAGCGGTACCATTATTGGAGAAGAGTGTGGCGTATTTTAAAGAACTGGCAGGCCGTACCGATAGTACCTATCTGTATGCCAACAGTATGCAAACGCAACAGCGGAAGATCCCGGTAAACGGAAAGAACGCCACTATGAAAACCTGGGTGGAGCTGCTGCCTGTTTATCAACGCGAGTTGGAGAATTTCAAAAAACACATTGAAGCATTGAAAAAGCAGGGTGGAGGCAGTGGAATAGCCAGTATAAAACCCCTTACCAATGCGACTGTAGAAATATTAACCCCGAATATTACAAGATATACTTTCCAGAAAAATGCCCAGGTATTCCCCGACCTGAGCGTGGTAGTAAATGATCTGCCAGCATTTTTAACCGGCTTACAGGGTATTTATTATAGCCAAAGCCGGCAGATAACTGAAGGTACCAACTTGAATTTCAAGACTGCTAAACCAGTAAAATTGCTTGTAGCATATTTTGCTGAAAAAAATGGTGCATATTTGCCGGAGCCAACCTTAGAAATTGATGCAAGTGCAGATGATTATGGCCAGGCGCAAACAAAAGTGGCAAATGCCATGGCTATAGACGGTTTCCCTGCAATAAACATACATAGTTTTTCGTTTCAACCGGGCACACATACACTTACTTTAGGAAAAGGATCGTGCCTGTTACTGGGCTTTATCAATGATAATGATCCTCTGCCCGTTGTAGATGCCGGATTAGGCGTATCTGAAAACGCCGGAGCGTTGGATTGGTTGTTCGAAAAGTAAACGACAACGATTGCTGCCAACGTGAAGAGATGGATTATTGTATTAAATAATCGTAAACACATTTGAAAATTATTGAAGTGGCCCCTGCCATTATACTATAGTTATGCCATAACTATGGTACATGACAGTGGTGTACACTTGAATAGGTACGATTATGGGTAAACGAGTATGGAAAAGTAAAATCTTCCATCATTTTGGCTGAAAGATGCATTGTTTAGCGCCGTAGGTAGCCGTTTCTTGTGCCCGATTAATGCAATATCATGAAAAACCCAAGCCCCCCATCTCATTACACGTAGAGATATATACGTAGGTCCTTGGTTAGGTTATGCTCCTCTCAATTGTTAAAACATAAATTCTTAAACAACTGTTGTATGATTGGAAAACCGTTGTACAAATGCCTGATGGCGTTTTTTTTGCTACTAAATTGTACGGCCCTGTTAGCACAGGAAAGGGTTGTTACAGGTAAAATCAAAGATCCTTCAGGGAATCCGCTTCCCGGGGTCAATGTAAATGTGTTTGGCACTCGTATCAGTGTCACCGCCGATGTAACAGGTACTTTCCGCATTCCCGTTTCCTCTGAAAATTCCGTTCTTGTATTCAGCTTTGTAGGCTTTTTACAGAAGGAGCAAAGGATAGGAAACGATTCTGCACTTAATATTCAGATGACCTATGACAATGCCGACCTCGACCAGGTGGTGGTAGTAGGTTATGGTACTTCAAAAAGAAGAGACCTTACCGGTTCTGTGTATTCAATTAAACCTGGTATGGTAACGGCTACGCCTGTATCAAATGCTGCAGAAGCATTACAGGGTAGAATTCCGGGTTTGGATATCACCCGTAACAACGGTGCACCCGGTGGTGGTGTAAACATTCAGTTGCGTGGTAACAGAACCCTGAGTGGTACCAACAATGGACAGGACCGTGATCCGAGTTCTCCATTGGTGATTATCGATGGTTTTCAGGGTGGTAGCCTGAACGACCTGAACCCCAACGATATTGAGTCAGTGGAAGTGTTGAAAGACGCTTCTTCTACTGCCATTTATGGTTGGATGGGCGCCAATGGCGTTATCATTGTAACCACTAAAAGAGGTAAAGACCGTCCGAAAGTTTCATATGCCGGTTACTATGGTGTGAACGGTTTGGTTAGATATCCGAAATCACGTACCGGCCAGCAGTTCCTGGATTTTAGAAAAGATGCGATCAAAGGTCAAACCCCCACTGCAACTCCTACTGACGAGAGTGTGTTGGATAAAAATGAACTTTACTTTTATAAACAAAATGAATGGATTGACTGGCAGGACCTGCTGTTGCAAAACGGCATAGAGCAGAGTCACACAGTTTCTATTCAATCAGGTGGCGATAAAACAAAAGTGTATTTTGGTACCGGTGTATACCGCGAAGAAGGAGCACTGAGAGGAACGGACAATACCCGTTACAATGCACGTTTGAACTATGACCAACGTATCAGTAACATGTTCAAAGCCGGCTTTGGTACTCAGTTCACTTATACAAATACCAACCTGCGCAGCGATCCTATGTCGCAGATCTCTCAGATGACTCCGTTGGGGGAACCGTATGATCTGGAAGGCAATATCAGATTATGGCCTGGTATTATTCCTGATTCTAACTATAAGAATCCGGGAAATAAAAACTATCTGAGCCCATTGACCGACGAACGTCCCAATGCATATAAATGGAATACTATCCGCGGCAACCTGATTGCCAATGCGTTTGTGGAATTTACTCCGATCACTGGCCTGAGCATCCGCAGTAACTTCGGTACAACCCTTACTTTTAACAGAGAAGGCCGTTATTTTGATTCTGTTACCCTGAATCTTTATAATGCCAAATTGGGATCCACTGCCAGAACGATCAATGGTTTTACCCGTTTTTATAACTGGGATAACATCATTACCTATACTAAGAAGTTCGGCGATCACAATGTGACCCTTACCGGTCTTACCTCTTATACCCGTAACGATTATGATGAAACAGACGTTACCGGTAATCACCTTAATAGTACTACCTACCAGTTTTATAACCTGGATGGCTCCTCTACAAATGACCGCGCCATTTCTTCAAACTATCAGCGATATAATACCCTTTCTTATGCAGGTCGTTTGAACTATACCTTTGCAGGTAAATACCTGTTAACGGCTACCATGCGTGCGGATGGTGTGTCTCGTTTGTCACCAGGCAATAAATGGGATTACTTCCCCTCTGCCGGTGTGGGTTGGAACATTCACCAGGAAGATTTCATGAAGGATTTTTATTTTGTTAATAATTTAAAACTTCGTGCTACATGGGGTGTGGCTGGTAACGCCTCTGTGAAACCGTATGATGCACAGCAAAACCTGGTGAACAATAACTATATTATTGGTAATTCACCAGTACAGGTGCTCTATCCTAACCCTAACGTAGGTAACAAAAACCTGGGCTGGGAAAAATCTTCTACTGTAAACGTAGGGCTTGATTTTGCTTTGTTCAAAAGCCGCCTGTATGGTACCATCGATGCGTACAAAACAACTACAAAAAACATCCTGTACTGGCGTCCGCTGCCTCCAACTTCAGGGTTTGAGCACCAGTGGCAGAATATCGGTGAATCTGAGAACAAGGGTATTGAACTGGCGTTGTCATCATTGAACGTGAACCAACACGATTTCAAATGGACTACTACGGTTACCTTCACCATGGCCAACGAAAAGTTGACGAAACTGATCACTAACAGCGATATCATTGACGCCCAATCTCCTGAACAAAAATCGTTGCTGATAGGTCACCCCGTGAAATCATGGTATGGCTACACCAAAGTAGGTATCTGGCAGGATGGTGAAAATAAAGATGGTCTGGTTACCTATAACAAAACTTACAAGTACGTACCTGGCGATATTAAAGTGTTGGATAAAACCGGTGATAATATCATCGATGTGAATGACAGAGGTTATCAGGGCGCAGATGTACCCAAATGGTTTGGTGGTTTACAGAATACCTGGTCTTACAAAGGTATCGAATTGAGCGTCTATGCAGTAGCCCGCTGGGGAAATACCATCTGGGCTGAGTGGATGGCTGGCCGTTATAACGTGAATGGTACCGGTAATGGATTTGCAATGTTCGACTACTGGACACCTACTCACGCAACCAACGATTTTCCACAACCTCGCAGCGGTGGTGCATTCTCTAACCCCGGCTATACAGGTTATACCTCTTTGAACTTTGTAGATGGTTCATTCGTGAAATTGAAAACGGCTACACTTGCTTATACCTTACCTATTCAAATGAGCAGAAAAGTATACGCTGATAAGGTTCGTTTGTATGTTACAGGTAACAACATCTTTACCAAAACAAAAAACAAATACCTGAAGAAT
>CBIMFG010000613.1:0-4141 GCA_966243125.1 uncultured Niastella sp. | reverse complement strand
ATTATTTCGGTTGCCGTTCTAAATCCAAATTCAGCCCCTGCTTGTTTTAAAACTGTAAAGAGTTTCAACATTTCACCCTTTATTGATTTGCTAGGTTTGTTCAACATCTTTTTATCTGAAGCTAGTTTAACAAAGTCCTCGGCCATACTAGCTCCTTTGTGTTTTAACTTATCCAAATCGGCAACAAGCCCTTTATTTAAAAAGGCTTCCATTTCGGTATCAGAAATTCTGAACTCAATAACGGAAACTCTATCTAATACTTTCGGACTAAACATATATGTTGTCTCGTCAATATTAACAGTGCCAATAACAAAGAGATTGGATGGTAATTGAATCTCAGCTGGCACCTTTCCATCATTCCAATTTGTAGAACCTGTATGTAGGCTTATACAAGTCCCTGTTTCCATACAGCTCAAAAAGTCAGCAAAGTATTTTTCTACATGACTAAGGTTCATTTCGTCAAGAATTAAGAAATAAGGTTTGCTGGGATTTTCTGTTGCTTCTATGATTATATGTAATGCGCCATTTTCAGGAAATACATATGTTTCACCAAACTGCATATTGGGGAACCCAAGAAGAGGCTCGCGATTGGTCCAATCGGCCCCTACAGGAATAATACAAGTTTGGCTTTTAAATTCTGAGATCCATTTTGCAAAGGCCATTGCAAGCTTAGTTTTTCCCGAGCCCGATAAGCCCGTTAAAATAACAAAAGGCTTTGTTGCTAAAACACTAATAAATCTCAAAACCGTACGCTCAGAAAAGCTCAAATGTGCCTCGTCTAGCCCCGACAAAAATGTTTTAAATTCAAATGGTTTTTGTTTGATGGATTCTCTTTTTGCCGGCGGATTCACTTTCGGTGTTGAAATACTTTTCGGGAGCGTTTTTTTATATACTTCAATTATTTCGTCTAAATCAGCGTTTACTCTTTCGTTTACTAATCCAAAATCTTGTCTGGATGGATCAATGCTATAGGTTGCAAACACAAAGGAGTCTCCATAACGTTTAGGTTTTTGTTGCCATACTCGGGTAAAATAATGTTCAATAAGCTCACCATCAACAGACCAAGTAATTGAAGGCTCATGGGTTTCACTAACACCATAAGCAAGAATTAAAGTTTGCTGTTGTTTATAATATAAATACACGGGGTAAATGCCATTAGACACTCTTTGTCCATCTGCTAAAAGTGCAATCCATGGAATAGTTGCTTGGTTGCCTTGTCCGAACCCAACGTCTATTTTTAAACCTTGAAACTCTTCTACAAAATCTTTTTTCTTTAGGTTATTAGGGTCATGATGTGCCCTATGTAGGAAATGAATAATTGTTTGAAATATTTCTTTTTTAGGAACTATTGTAAAACCATTTCTTTCAAGCAATTCAAAACATTCGGTCTCTTTTCCTCCAGAGAATGAATTCCTATCTAATATTTGTCCATTAGCAAATAGGTTAGCGTAGGACACAATTAGTTTTGGCGGATATAGTTTGTTGTTATAAGCAACGTCATAAAATTTTGACTGGCATCGGCAGGTATGCCTTCTTTGTCAATTTTTTCTATGGCTTTTAGAAGATGTGCCTTTGTAATATTTTTTGGCAGTGGCATGCAATGAAATTATTCTTTGGTTAACAGTACGTATTTATCTGATTAGGTTTTATAGATGTACACGATATTCCTTATCTGCGTTTATGCCTAATATTGATTAAATTTAAAATAAATTATTGACTACTAAATAATTCGATGTGAGAAAATAGGAAAGGGCATTAGTCTTTAATGTGATATAAGGTCGCATAGAGGATATTTACGATCAAGATAGCTTTAAATACAATCATATGTTTTTTACATCTAATTTCTTTTTGACTCTCAGCAGTGATTGTCGACGATTCCTTGTTTTATTTTGCTTCCCATTTATGGTTCTAGAAGTTTATGCACAGCCAAACGCTGATTCGCTACCCATAACGGCAATTGTTGCGAAAGGCATGATTGATGTGCGAACCGGAAAGATAGTAGAGCGGGTTGTGGTGTTTGTTCGGGATGGTAAAGTGCTGCAGGTTGGATCGGGGTTAAAAATCCCTACTAATGCGACTTTGATCAAACTTGCTGATAGCTATATTATACCGGGGCTGGTAGATGCGCATAGCCATCTATGCCATGATTACTCTTACGATCTCGAAAAAGTTCCAGGATCAAATATTATCACTGAAACCGTTATGTTGAACGATGCAGACCGTGCTATGTTGGGCGTAAAAAATGCGCGAAGTCTTATAATGTCGGGCTTTACAACGGCGCGTGACCTGGGCAATTCTGGTACAAATGCTGATGTTGCCCTTAAGAAGGCGATTACTGAAGGCTGGACGGTTGGGCCAAGGCTTTATGTAGCTACCCGTGCATTGTCACCAATTGGGGGGCAGTTCCCTCGCATGGATATTGAATTGCAACGGTCGGTCATTACCAAAGAATATGTTGAAATTAACGGAGTAGAAGATGCACATCGTGCGGTACGACAGGCGATTTTTGATGGTGCGGATTGTATTAAGATTATTGTCAACAATGATAGACTGGTATTGAATGAAGAGGAGTTGACTGCAATTGTGCAGGAAGCGAAACGCGCCGGTCTGCGGGTGGCAGCACATGCCACTCAGGGTGATGGCCCGGCTTTGCTTGCAATAAAGGCAGGCGTAAATTCCATAGAGCATGGCTACACATTATCTGAAGCTGTTCTTAAAACGATGGCCAGTGAAGGAATATATCTTGTTCCCACTGACAGACAAGGCGTAAGCCGTTATCAACAGCGGATACAGCGTGCGCTCACTGCGGGGGTAAAAATTGCGTTTGGTTCAGACATGTACTATCAGGACCCAAAATTGAACCGTGGCCAGGTAACTGTTGGAACCTACCGGTCTTATATTGATGCCGGAATGACAAACCTCCAGATTTTGCAATCAGCTACCATGCATCCTGGTAGTCTTGTAGCAGGCGAAGGGAAAATTGGTTTAATTGAACCAGGGTATTTTGCCGATATAATTGCAGTAGCAGAGAACCCACTTGAAAACATTTTGACTTTAGAGAAAGTACACTTTGTAATGAAGGAGGGAGTGGTTGTTAAAAATGATATGAAGAAGTGATATTGGATCTATATAAAAACAAAAAAGGCCACTTTTCAGTAGCCTTTTCTTTCAGCTCCCCCTTCAGGACTTGAACCTGAGACCCTCTGATTAACAGTCAGATGCTCTAACCAACTGAGCTAAGGAGGAATAGGTGACCATTTCAGAACTTGTTGAGAAACTGGTAGTTATTTGCTACCTCTCTTCCGAATTGGGCAGCAAAAATAAGGAATTTCCCATTTCGAAAAACAAACAAAGAAGAAAAATTAGCGCTGTTTTCAAATATTTTTTTCAACCCTATAACCAATTGAACAATCCGCCATCAGGAATACCCACAAAAATGGCCTCATCTCGCACCTCAACCGGGTAAATTTTTAAATAATACCCCTCACCACTCGTATTACGGCCGTTCTTTAAACTGAATTTATACCGGTGAACCGGACAAACCACATTGCCAATGGCATCGATATACCCTTCCGACATAATTCCGCTGGCGTGCGGACATTTATAAGCAAAGCCAAACCATTCCTCCCCAACCCGGGCCACGCAGATCATTTTCCCTTTTATTTCAACCACGGCAATGCCTTGCTCATTAAAGTTGAGTTCGGTTGAATGTTCAGCTATTCGGTGGTACTGGTATTTTTTCTCGGTCATGCCCTGTTAAAAACCGGATTTATATGGGTACCGGATCGTATATAATTCTTTCACCTTGTTTAGTATCGTGTTCCGCAGCTCGTCGATATTCCTTCTTTCGGTAGCAGAAATAAAAACGCAATTGCCTTGCAGTTCGTTTTCCCAACGGTCTTTCAGGTCAATCAGTATTTCAGTGCGTACTTCTTCTTCCAGCCAGGGGTCGAAGGTATTTTTTTCGTACTGATCCATTTTATTAAATATGGTGATCACCGGTTTGTCAATTACATTCAGTTCCTGCAGGGTTTTGTTTACTACACCTATCTGGTCCTCGTATTGCGGATGGGCTGTGTCGGCCACATGCATTAGGATATCGGCTTCGCGCACCTCATCGAGTGTGCTTTTAAAGCTTTCT
>CBIMFG010000612.1:0-4148 GCA_966243125.1 uncultured Niastella sp. | reverse complement strand
ACCGGCGACTTTTCTATCTTCCGTGTATACATGAGCAAAGATGGAAAACCGGCTGACTACTCACCTGAGAATGTGCCTTTAAAACCCAAACATTTTCTGCCTGTATCAATCAAAGGCATTAAAGATGGTGATTATGCCATGATCTACGGTTACCCCGGCGGTACCAACCGTTATGAAACCTCATACGGCATCAAACAAAAAATTGATATCGACAATCCTACGCTGGTGAAGCTGCGCGATATGCGATTGAAATATATGTTTGATCAAATGAAAGATGATGCTGGTGTTAAACTGCAACTGGCCAGCGACTACGCTTCCATTGCCAACTACTGGAAATTCTTTGATGGCGAAAGCAAACAGCTGATCAAATTCGATGTATACGATCAGAAAAAAGCAGCCGAGGCAAAATTTCAAACATGGGCCAATGGTAAACCAGAATTTGAAAACCTTTTCAAAGATTGGGGAACCGCATACGACCAATGGCGTCCCTATTCAAAACACCGCGTGTACATCAATGAAGGAATTTTTGGTTCACCGTTGTTGGCATTTGCGGCCTCCCTGCAACAGGTTGAGGTGGCCATTGCGAAAAAAGGCAGTTCAGCCGATATTAAAAAGGCAGTGGATGCAGCTAAAGCAGCAAGAGAAGAATTGCTGAAGAGCGAGAACAAACCATCTGACCAGAACATTGTAGCTACCGTGTTGCAGATGTATTACAAAGACATCGATAAAGCCCAACATCCCATTGGCTTCTATGAAAGTGTAAAATCAAACTTTGGCGACCTGAGCGATGAAGCAACCTATAAGAAATATGCAGCCAGTATTTTCGCAAATACCATGATCCTGGACAATGCGAAATGGGATGCATTCGCAAGCAATCCTGATGCTACTATTTTGCAGGCCGATCCTGCCTATGCGGTTGCAAGCGCTTTCTTAAAGAACTGGCAGGGTAAGTTTTTACAGTATTCACAACAGTTCACCACCAAGAATAATGAGTTTGGCCGTCTGTATCTGAAAGGTGTTATGCAAATGGATACCGTAAAAGCCAAAAAAATGTATCCCGATGCTACCTTTACCATGCGCGTAAGCTTTGGTAATGTAAAAAGCTATGCTCCACGCGATGCGGTTAAGTACGATTACGTAACCACGATGAAGGGCATTCTGGAAAAATACAAACCCGGCGATTATGAATTTGACCTGCCGGCCAAATTAGTGGAACTGGCTAAGAAAAGAGATTATGGCCAGTACATCGACAAGCAACGTAATGACCTGGTAGTTGGATTTATCACTACCAACGACATTACCGGTGGTAACTCCGGTTCACCGGTGATAGATGGCATGGGTAACCTCATAGGCCTGGCATTTGATGGCAACTATGAAGCATTGAGCCATAAGATCCAGTTTGACCCGGTTTACAACCGTACCATTTGTGTAGATGTACGCTATGTATTGTGGTGCATCGACAAACTGGGTGGTGCTACCAACCTGATAAATGAGTTGAAACTGGTTAAACAGTAATCAATTAACATACAATTAAAAGGGTGACCGGTTTTCCTGCCGTTCACCCTTTTTCTTTTTGACGCAGCTGCGTTACTTTTGCCAAAATTCCAATATCATGGATTATAAGGACCAACCTGATTTATTAAAGGATGAACAAGATGCGCTGGGTTACGTTGACCCTGCCAGCAGAGGTTTGCGTTTGGCGAATTATGTGATCGATCAGATAGTACTGGTCGTTCTTTTGAATGTAGTGGCATCTGTTTGGACAGTTATTGCCAAGGCTACCGGTGGTGTGGGTCCCGACAAATATTTAGGGGTACAAACCAGTTTGAATATTTCGATGGATGTGTTATTAGTAAAAGTGATAATCTCTTATTCTATAACCATAGTTTATTATACCATTTGTGAAGCTGTTATGAATGGCAGAACAATAGGTAAACTTTCAACCGGCACCATTGCCATTACCCAGGATGGCACCCGCTTTACTTTTAAACATGCCCTGGTGCGCAGCTTATGTAGAATAATTCCGTTTGAAGCATTCAGCGCTTTGGGTTACATGCCCTGGCACGATAGCATATCAAAAACTGCCGTGGTAAGAAAAACCTGGTGAGTGGTGAGTTGTCAGTGGTGAGTGGGCGTCCGAAATTCGGGGTTCGCCCCAAATAGTAAACCGCGCCAGGAAAGCCTGGTTAACTCGTTAACAGGTTAACTGGTCAACTTCTCCCTTTATGAACTCCATCAACTCTTTCAACCCTATCAACCTGTTAACGTGTTAACTCGTCAACTTCCCTCACTGCACATCCTGCTTCCGGGGCCGAATGATCAATCGCAAAGTGGGGTCATTGGTAATAAACGACCAGCCCCAGCTAAAGGCCAGTTTCATTTTATTACGGAAACCAATTAAGGGAATAATGTGAATGAACAGCCAAACCAGCCACGCGCCAAAACCTTTAAAGAAGAGTTTAGGAAGATCGCACACGGCCTTGTATTTTGAAATAATGGCCATGCTGCCTTTATCGTTGTACGAAAAGGCCTGCATAGGTTTGTTGTCTGCAGCCTTTATTAAATTTTTTGCCAGCAAGGTGCCTTGTTGAATAGCCACCTGTGCTAATTGCGGATGGCCATTGGGAAAGTTTTTATCAGTGGTTTGCAAACAAAGATCGCCAAGGGCAAAAATGTTTTGTGAACCCTGTACTTTATTAGCCTCATCAACCATCACCCTTCTACCGCGGCCAATAACAGCAGCCGGTAACCCGGGTACTTCGCGGCCAATTACACCAGAAGCCCAAATCAATACTTTCGTAGGAATGGTTCTGCCGTCGGACAGTACAACAATATCATCCTGATAATCTTTTACGGCGGTATTGTTGATCACATGCACCCCAAGTTTTTTTAAAACCCGTGTGGCTTCGTTCTGTGATTTTTCACTCATAGGCCCAAGCAGTGTTTTACCCGCATCAATAAGGTAAAGGTGCGAACGCAGGTCTTTTATTTCGGGATATTCTTTTAACGCAATATTGCGTCCCAGCTCGGCCAGCATACCGGCCAGTTCAACACCGGTAGGCCCACCACCACAGATCACAATGTTCAGGTGCTTTTCCTTTTCTTTCAGATCGTCGGTATGAACCGCTTCTTCCATGTTCAGCAGTAAATGATTACGCAGGTTCAGCGCATCATCAATGCTTTTCATGGGCAGCGAATGCGCTTTTACGCGCTCCATACCAAAGTAATTACTTTCAGTACCAATGGCTAACACCAGGTAGTCGTATGCTACCATGCCGGTATCAGTTTCAATAGTATTCTGTTCAGGATTTACCTTCACCAGCGAACCCATATGAAACCGCAGGTTGGTTTTCTGTTGAAACAAACGGCGAAACGGGTAACTGATATTGGAAGGTTCAATAAAAGCGGTTGCTACCTGGTATAACAGCGGTGGGAAAAAGCTGTAATTATTCTTGTCTACCAGGGTAATGTGAAAGCGGTTGTCTTTGCTAAGATGTTTGATAAGGTTAATGCCGGCAAATCCGCCACCGACAATAACGACTTTTTTTACAGGTTGTTCCATAACTCAATCTTCTTATTAACAAAATGAACAAATCTGCCCCCGGATTGTAAATGGGGCATCTAGTGCCGTACTAACTTTTCAGGTTATGGCAAGTAGTTAAGTAAGCAGGAATGGAGATAGATAGACGCAGCAAAGGTCGGTACTAAAATTGAAATAGCATAATATTCGTAAAAAGAACCTTGTTAAAACATTATTTTCAAGCAGTTAACAATGCAGTTCTGAATAATCGGCCCTGATCATAGGTATTACTTTATCAACGATCTTTCTTAATGCAATGACATGCTTTTTCAATTCTGAATCATCGGATTCAACCCAGTTACCTTTTTCAATTTTTTCAGCAATGCCGGCAGCCTCAGGTATATTCAGGTTATTGAGAGATGACTTCATGCGGTGGGCCAGAAACTGTACCTGCTTTATGTCTTGCTGTTCAAAAGCCTGTTCCAGGTTGTTAATGCTTGTTGTGGTTTCGCTGATGAATACCTGCAACATTTTAATGATGAACTTTTCATCCCCACGGGTAATTTGTTTCAGTTTGCACAGATCGTACAAAGGAGTATCTGGGATGGCAGTTTTTTTGGCCGGACTA
>CBIMFG010000611.1:0-4150 GCA_966243125.1 uncultured Niastella sp. | reverse complement strand
TACAGATCAACCAATGCCGCCGGCGTTCCCACTTACAGAATGGCGAACTCAAACGGCGTTTTATATACCACGCCCTATCAGCCGGTTTTAAGCACCAGCAGCACCTGGTCGGCACAAATTGGTGTACGTTATATTTTCTAATGCTGAATTAAAAACAGACAAATGAAAAAGGTACTATATTTCTCTATTGCAGTGCTGGTTTTATTAACCACAGCCTGTACCAAAAAGAACGAAGGGGTAAAAGCAGAAATTGAAAAAACGCTGCCTTCTATTGAACTTACCAGCATGGGACTGGCAACGCAGATGGGTCCCTTTACCACCAAAGATATCCTGGAGGTAACCTATGGCGGCGCCCTCACCAATAACGAAGCCGGCACATTTGATTTTGCCTGGTACGATGAAAAAAATAATGCCCGTGTTGACAGTGTACACCTGGCAAGCTGGAATGTAGAAACCTCAGCCGCTACTGCCAATAATGGCATTAATGTTAGCTGGGGTGCATCAACCTATCCCAATACAAAGACCTTCACCGGTAACCTGTTATTAAGCCTGGCTAAACTGGCCGCCGGTAAATCTTATAGTTTGCGTTTATATGCTCGTGGTAGTGATAATAATGTAGGATCCGTATCCACTTCGAAATTTATCACTATGAAATAACCGTTCGCTCTGATTAGTAACCAGCAAGACATCCATGTAACCCATGGGTGTCTTCTCTTTTTTAAAATTTTTAATATGACATTACGTAATCTGGCTGTTTTTGCCTTTCTTTCTTTGGCTACGTTTACGGCAGGCGCGCAAAACGCCAGCCTTTTTATTCGGTTCAGCACGCAGGAACAATTACAACAATACATTCGTGAACACCGCATCAGTTCGCCGTTTGTAAACATGCCACAACGGGAAATGGCGGTTGATACTACAGAACGTGTGGTGCCCGGGCGCGCCAACAGCGAAGCCAGTAAGAAAAAGCCCTATGTGATCCTGATCTCGCTCGATGGATTTCGCCATGATTATGTGCAGAAGCATGGGGCTACACATATACAGGAGCTGGCCAAAGAAGGCGTGAGCGCTACTTCTATGCAACCCAGCTATCCTTCCGTTACATTTCCCAATCACTACAGCATTGTTACCGGCATGTACCCATCGCACCATGGCCTCGTTGGCAACAGTTTTTATGATGCTGCCATGGGCCGTTCGTACAGTATGAGTAATAAAAAAGAAGTAGGGGATAGCAGTTGGTACGGCGGTACACCCCTGTGGGTACTGGCCGAACAAAACAAAATGGTTAGCGCCAGTATGTTTTGGGTAGGGTCTGAAGCGGCCGTAAAAGGCGTGCGCCCCACGTATTCTTATGTGTATAATGAAAGAATGCCGTTCGATAAACGAATTGATGTAGTAAAAGGCTGGCTTTCTTTGCCTGAAGATCAACGGCCGCATTTTATCACTTTTTATATGAGTGAACCCGATCATTCAGGACACAGCTTTGGTCCTGATGCGCCGCAAACGCAGGAAGCGGTGCATACCGTTGATAACGCTATTTTCCGCCTCACAGAAGCGGTTAAAAGCACCGGTTTACCCGTAAACTTTGTACTGGTGGCCGATCATGGTATGACGGCAGTTGATTCAGTACATTGGATCCCCACGCCGGCTGCCATCGACACTGCAAAATTCCTGGTTCAATCAGCAGGCACTATGGTGAACCTGTATGCCAAAGACAAACAGGCATTAATGCCGCTGTACACCCAGTTGAAAAAAGAGGCCAGCAACTACCAGGTATACCTGAAAAAAGAAGTGCCTGCTTATTTGCATTTTGGCGCAGCCGACGATCGCTACAACCGCATTGGTGATATTGTGCTGTTGCCCACCTGGCCAATGGTTTTCTCGAACCGCAAACCGGGCAAAGGTTATCATGGCTTTGATCCCACACTGGTAAAAGATATGCATGCTATTTTCTACGCCTGGGGACCCGCGTTTAAAAAAGGCATTACCGTACCAACCTTCGAGAATGTGAATGTGTATCCGATGATAGCCGGTTTGCTGGGACTGCCGGTTACTGAAAAGATAGATGGTAATAAAAAAGTGTTATTGCCGATCTTGAAGTAAAAGTAAGAGATAGGAAGTAGGAAGTTGACAAGTTAACAGGTTGACAAGTTAACAAGGAATACAAAGTTCGCGGGTTTCTTACTTCCTATTTCCTACTTCGTTTTTTTGTCTACTCATGTTACACTTTTGTCTACACTTCCTTGATTTTAAGATGCTTCCGGCGTAATTTCAAGCATGAAACCTGCAATTTCACCAAAATGGATCCATGCGGCAGTATGGGTTTTGCTGTTAGGTGTACCCGGTATTTTGTTGTGGGATCAACAGTTTTTTGGGTTGTCGGCTACTTTTTACCTGCTTACTACTTTATATCATATCGGGCTTTTTTATTTCAATTCATTTTACCTGTATCCCAAACTGCTGAATAAAAGAACCTGGTGGTTGTACATTATTTGCCTGGTAGCTATTGTTTGCCTTTCTGGTTTCGCCAAGGTTTTCTTTTTGCAGCTCGATCCCGGTTTTCAATTCTCTAATATCAACCGGCGGCTGATCTTTTTTCCCTTAGTACCCTTTTTATTGGCCAGCATAATATACCGGCTGGTGTATGACCGTATTCGTTTTGAAAGAATGGAAAAAGAAGCCCGGGCGCAACGGCTCGATGCTGAGTTGAAATTATTGCGATCACAGGTGAGTCCGCATTTTTTATTCAATATGCTTACGAATATGGTTTCCATGGCCCGGTTGCAATCGAACCTGCTGGAACCATCGTTGATAAGACTGTCGGAATTATTACGGTACCTGTTGTACGAAAGCAATGAAGAAAAAATTGCCATTATTAGGGAAATAGAGCAGATAGAAAATTATGTATCCCTGCAGCAATTAAGATTTGGAGAAGATGTGACTATTTCGTTGAACATTCAAAATGATTACCCCGAAGGAGTGATAGAGCCCATGTTACTGGTGCCATTTATTGAGAATGCATTCAAACATGGCATTGGCATGGTAAAGGACCCATTTATACAAATTACCCTTGTGGTAAAGAAACAACAACTCAACTTTATTGTTGTAAATAATTATAATCCGGCCAACCTGTCGAAAGACAGGCATTCGGGTATTGGCCTGAACAATGTAAAAAGCCGGCTGGAACTGTTGTATGCGAACAATTATCAGTTGAACATAGATGATAAAGACGGTATTTATTCGGTTCGTTTAAATTGTAAATTGTTATGATGCGCTGTATTGCCGTGGATGATGAAAAATGGGTGTTGGACCTGCTGGTTGATAACATCAGCCGGGTACCCTTTTTACAATTGGTGGGCCGTTGTAAAAACGCATTAGAAGCCACTGAACTGTTGCATCGCGAAGAGATTGACCTTATCTTCCTCGATATTCAAATGCCCGGATTGAACGGTATTCAGTTTGTGCAATCGCTTCAACATCCACCCATGATCATTTTTGTTACGGCGTATAAAGAGCATGCCTGGGAAGGTTTTGAACTGGCTGCTGTGGACTACCTGTTAAAACCTGTTTCGTTTGAACGCTTTTTAAAGGCCTGTAACAAAGCACAGGAATTATTCCGCCTGCAACAAAAAACAACCAAAGAACTACCCACCTCATTTTTTGTATATGTAGAATACAACCAGGTTAAGATCAACATCAGCGAGATTGTGTATATAGAAGGGATGAAAGATTATGTGAAGATCTATTTAGCAACCGGCGCCAAACCTGTGATCACCAAAATGAGTTTAAAAGCGCTGGAAGATAAATTACTCCCATACCGGCTGGTGCGTATACATAAATCCTACATTATTGCCGCCGATAAAGTAACGGCGGTAAAGCGCGATCTCCTTTGTTTGGGTTCTGTTGAATTACCCCTCAGCGACAATTACCGCGCTGCTGTTGAAGCGGTGCTTCCCCTCAATAAGTAAGCTCGTCTACACATGTTCCCTGTTCCTCTACTCACCCCCGGAACGGCTATGCCAGTGGTGTAGCTTTACACTGAACCCTGAGCGTCCTGAGCGAAGTCGAAACGCTATTTCTTAATTTAAATTCTATTTTATGTTTCCGTTATTCATTTTATTACGCGTGCTATTTATAGCCAGTATGGTTTTTA
>CBIMFG010000610.1:0-4151 GCA_966243125.1 uncultured Niastella sp. | reverse complement strand
AGTAGTAGCGTTGGGTTTATTGGTGGATGACAGTATTGTTGTGGTTGAAAATATTGAACGTTACCTGCGCCTGGGATATTCCAAACGTGAAGCAGCGATGGCTGCCACCAAACAAATAGGCCTGGCTGTAATTGGTTGTACCATCACTTTAATATTTGCCTTTTTACCTCTGATGTTCTTACCTGAAGGAGCAGGTGATTTTATCCGCAGTTTGCCTGCTGCTGTAGTAACTACCGTGTTGGCTTCGTTGTTTGTTTCGCTCACGATTGTACCTTTCTTATCGAGCCGGATCTTGAGCAGTCATGAGAACCCGGAAGGCAACCTGTTTTTGCGTGGATTGAAAAAGTTCATTGGCGGCTCGTATCGCCGCTTGTTGCACAGCGCCATTGCGCGTCCCATTACTACCTTACTGGTAGCACTGGCCATCTTTGTAGGTTCGCTCATGTTGGTACCAGTTGTAGGTTTTAGTGTATTCCCCGCTTCAGAAAAACCAATGTTCCTGATAAATATCGAAACCCCATTGGGCACCAGTTTGCAGGCTAGCGACCAGGTAGCAAAGTATGTGGAAAAAGAGATCAACAGCATTCCCGATCTGAAGAATTATGCTACCAATGTAGGCCGTGGTAACCCCCGTATTTATTACAATGTGATCCCACAAAACGAAGTAAGCAACTATGCGCAATTGTTTGTACAGTTAAAAGAAACACCGCCTGCTGAAAAACGAAAACTGATAGATGAGCTACGGAACAAATTCAAACATTATCCCAACGCAAAAATTGAAGTAAAGGATTTTGAACAGGGCCCGCCGGTGGAAGCGCCCATTGCCATCCGCCTGTTTAGCGAAGACCTGGATACTTTACGCAGTCTGGCCTTTAAGGTAGAATCCTTGCTGAAGAAAACACCCGGTACCATTTATGTGAACAATGAACTGACCACCCTTAAAACTGACTTACAGGTAAAAGTAAACAAAGAAAAAGCAGGGTTATTAGGTGTGCCGGTAAATGAAATTGACCGTACCGTTCGCATGGCTGTAGCCGGGTTAAATATTGGTACTTTCAGAAAAGACAATGGCGATGAATACAACATCACGGTTACGTTGCCTCGCGGTGACCGACAAACCTTTGATGCCTTCAGCAAAATATATGTTACCAGCGTAAAAGGTGCATCTATTCCATTGAACCAATTAGCCGATATTCGTTTTGAAACTTCGCCCGTTACTATTAAACACTATGATAAAGATCGCTATACTGTAGCTACCGCCTTTGTACAAAGCGGTTATAATACCGGTAAATTAACTGAAGGCATCATTAAGCAGTTGGATGCGATGCGTTTTCCGCCCAACTCCCATTATGTAGCAGCCGGTGAAGTTGAAGCCAGCAAGGAAAGTTTTGGCGGATTAGGCACCATTGTGTTGATCACGGTGTTCGGAATATTGGGAACGTTGATCCTGGAGTTTAAAACTTTCCGCGGAACGTTGATCGTGCTGTCTGTAATACCATTGGGAATTATTGGCGCTGTGGTGATGCTGTTAGCTACCGGCAATACCTTCTCCTTTGTTGCCGTAATTGGGTTGATAGCCTTGATCGGGATAGAGGTAAAAAACTCTATTCTGCTGGTTGATTATACCGATCAATTGCGTAAACAGGGGATGAGTCTTGATAAAGCCATACAGGAAGCCGGTGAAACAAGATTTGTACCTATCATTTTAACCACCTTAACAGCCATTGGCGGTCTGCTGCCGCTGGTGATGGAAAACAACCCGCTGTATTCGCCACTGGCGTTGGTGATTATTGGAGGACTTATCAGTTCAACGCTGTTGACAAGGATAGTGACGCCGGTACTTTATAAGTTACTTGCTCCTAAGATAAACGAATAGGTTTAAGGTATAAAGTTTAAGGTTTAAGGTTTAAAGTGGTTCTGGAATGACAATTTTCCCGATATTTCTCGGAAAATCTGAAAATTCGGCAAACACCTTATACCTTAAACCTTATACCCTTCAACTAATATGCGGATGTGGCTTAAACTCTCTCGTTCTATCAAAAAGATATCGATACGTAGTTAACACCCGGCTGCGGAAGGTATCGCCCAGGCTGGCGGCTACGTTCAGCATTTTAGGATTGAAATCGCCAATCCATTGCATTTCGTATTCGGTATATGGAGTTTGCCATTGAATTACTTTGCCCGATTCCACTATCATATAGGCATCGATGCCCTTGCCCTGAAACTCCGGCACAATGCCAAATACCAGGCCGGTACATTTCTTACAGGGTTTGGTTCTTTTGATCCAAAGGAATTTCAATTTATGGAACCAGCTGAATTGTCCGTTCAGGTATTTGAACCATTGGTTCAAATCGGGCAGGTTAATGAACATGGCAATCGGCTGTTCTTTATGATACGTGAACCAGATGATGCGTTCATCCATCACCGGCCTCATTTTTTTGAACATGATGATCGCCTGTTCTTTCTTCATTTCCTTTAACCCGCCATGACCAGACCAGGCTTTATTATATATATAAGCAAAATCGGTCGCAAACTTCTCGATCTTACTTTTATCAATAGGAATGCACTTATAATCGGCGGTAGCGTACTGATCGTGCCGGGCGTGCATTTTATCGCTGAGCTTTTTCTTGGGATCTATGCCAATACAGATCTGGTTAAAGAAAGGGCGAAACCCATAGTGCTCGAAAAGCGTTTTATAGTACGGTGGATTATAATTCATGCAATACAGCGGTTCCTGAAAGCCTTCGGTAACCAGTCCCCACCAGCGGTCGCGTTCTCCAAAGTTGATAGGCCCATCCATAGCCTCTACACCCCGTTGCAATAACCAGTGCTTGGCCACATCAAAAAGCATGTCGGCAGCCGACTGGTCGTTTATGCAATCGAAAAAACCAATTCCGCCAACGGCAAATTCATCCCCTTTGTTTCTATATTTTTTATTTACAAAAGCGGCAATACGGCCTATGCATTGGTGGGTTTCATTATATAATATCCAGCGGGCACATTCGCCATGGCGGAAAGCCTTGTTCTTTTCGGGATTGAACACTTCTTCCACATCCTTATCGAGCGGACGGATATAGTTGGGGTTGGACCGGTTTAGTTCAACATTGGCCCTGATGAAATCTTTAGCTGCTGTGGTTGTAGTAATTTCAGTTAATTGCATGTTCGGATATAAGGATATCGCATAGTCCATTTTCAAAATACAAATAAAGGGAAAAAGCGGTAAAAAGTTACCGGGTACCGGTTGCCAGTTGCCGGGTATGCGATACCTGTTGCTATTTTCTTGTGCTGAAATGCAGCACAGGTTACAAGTTACAGGTTCCAGGGTATCAATGCGAAAAACTGAATTAATTCCAGGATTCCCGATTTTCATGGTTCGTAACCTGAATCCTGTATATAAAACCTGTACCATGTAACCTGGAACTTGAAACCTGGAACTCGGAACTTGAAACCTGAAACCCAGCTCTTTTCCACATCAGGCGCATCTTTGCAAAAAATGTCCCCTTTTAAAATTCCAAAATACCCTTCGTTCACTTACCTTTGCAGCCGAAATTGAAAATTTTGGTTGAAAGCGCTGATAACGCGTTGTAAATCAAAACCCTAATTAAAACGCTCACGCAAAATCAAACTATATTATGCCAAATGTTGGTAAGATCAAGCAGATTATCGGTGCTGTAGTGGACGTGCAGTTTGAAGGAAAACTCCCTGAAATTTATAATGCGCTTGAATTAAAGCGTCAAAATGGTGAAGTACTGGTGCTGGAAGCACAGCAACACCTTGGTGAAGACAGCGTACGCTGTATTGCCATGGATGGTACTGAAGGCCTTGTACGGGGAATGGTAGTAACAGATACCGGCGCTGCTATCGCTATGCCAACCGGTGAGGCTATCAAAGGTCGTTTGTTCAATGTAACCGGCGATCCTATTGATGGATTACCTGCTGTACCAAAAGCTGGTGGCCGTCCTATTCACAGTAAACCCCCGGCTTTCGAAAACCTGAGCACTTCTACTGAAATTCTGTTCACAGGTATTAAAGTAATTGACCTGATTGAGCCATATGCAAAGGGTGGTAAGATCGGTTTGTTTGGTGGTGCTGGTGTGGGTAAAACCGTATTGATCCAGGAGCTGATCAACAACATCGCGAAAGCATACTCT
>CBIMFG010000609.1:0-4156 GCA_966243125.1 uncultured Niastella sp. | reverse complement strand
GCACAACCTGGGTTAATCCGGTGTAATAGCCCGAACAGAAAAAGTTACCCAACTACTCGAAATACTGGAAACAACACATAAAGTTCGCTTTAACCTGGAAGGGAACAAATTAGTAGTGATGCCTTATCAATCAAAGTAACATCATGGCTTAAAAAAAAACCGGAAGCGCTTGCAACACTTCCGGAGTATAATTTGAGTCAATCGATAATAGCCGGATCAAGACTTCTATCTTTTCACCCAAACTTTCCAAAAGTATGGATAATCTATTGCTTTGCCACACTATTAACAAATTACTTCGCGTCATGAAAATTGCTGCCATATTGATCTTCTTGGGCACTACCACCGTGGCCGCGAATACATTTTCGCAGGTAGTAACTATTACCGGAAAGAACATTCCGCTTACCGCCATTTTTGAATCCATTCACAAACAGGCAGGTTATTCTTTTGTGTACGAACAAAAATTAATAACCCAGGCTACACCTGTTTCAGTAAACTTTAAAAACGCAACAGTTACCGATGTACTGAACACCTGCCTCAAAGGCACGAAGCTGCAGTACGAGATCAAGTTCAATACTATCATCATAAGAGAAGGGGCTATAACAGCACCTATTGCGCCGGTAAAAAATAGTACCGTTGAAATACCACCCAAACCTATTAAAGGCAAGGTTACAGATGATAAAGGACAACCGCTTGCAGGGGTTACTGTAACGGTAAAAGGTTCCGACAGAGCCGTTACCACCGATGCCAACGGAGAATATACCATTAACGTTCCCGATAACAACGCGGTACTACAATTCAGTTATGTGGGGTTTACCGCCTATGAACTAAAAGTGGGCGCGTTAGAAACCATGAACATCAAACTGGCGGCCGATACCAAAGACATGAACCAGATAGTGGTGGTTGGTTATGGTACCCAGAAGAAAAGAAACATCACCAGCGCCGTTGCTTCTTACAATGCCGACGATATTCAAAACAGGCCACTGGCCCGTGTTGACCAGGCATTGGTAGGTCAAATGGCCGGTGTACAGGTGAAACAAACCACCGGAATTCCCGGTAAAGCGTTTAGTATACAGGTGAGAGGTTCCGGTTCTATTTCAGCCGGTAATGAACCCTTGTATGTGGTAGATGGTTTTCCGCTGGCGCAGGCAAGCCCCAATGCATCGGGAAGTTTTGGCACCGGCAACCCGTTAGATAATTTTAACCCAAACGATATTGAATCCATACAGGTTTTGAAAGATGCCGCCTCTGCAGCCATCTATGGTTCCAGAGCCGCTAATGGCGTGGTGCTCATCACCACTAAAAAAGGCGTAAGCGGCAAACCCTCCATTAACCTTAACGCCTACCTGGGTTACCAGGAAGCCAGCCGTAAACTGGATATGTTAAGTGGTGAAGAATGGATAGATCGTGCAACAGAAATGATCAATGCACAATGGGAGGCTTCCGGCGCCGGCAGAAGCGCCAGTCAATCCAGTACAGAAAGACGCACCATCCTGGGTTTACCAGCCGGTCAGGTAAATACCAACTATATGCTGGATGATCGTTGGGCGCAACCCGGTCACCCCGGTTTGTATTTGATAGACTGGCAGAAAGAAGCGTTGCGGAAAGGATTGGTACAGAGTTACCAGCTCTCCGGAAGCGGCGGCAATGAATTTGTGAAATACTACGCATCGGGTAACTATACCCATCAGAACGGGATGCTGATTGGAATGGACTATACCAATTATTCAGCCCGGGCCAATCTTGAATTTAATGCATCAAAAAAATTGAAACTGGGTGTTAACCTGGCGCCTTCCTATTCTGTTACCAACGATCCCGGTGTAGAAGGCAAAAGCAGCATCTGGCGTATGTTGATCTCCTTTACACCTGTACAGGAAAATCCGGCCGGCAGCGCCAACGCAGCCAATACCGGACAATACCAATGGGCCAATCCGGATGTAGATCCTATTTACCGGTTAAAAAACAATGTGGGCGTTACCAAAAGAAACCGGTTATTATCTTCTGTTTTTGCAGAGTATAAGATCATAGATGGCCTGGTCTTTAAAACAACCGCCAATTTCGACAATACCGACAACGAGAATAAAACTTATATCCCTGCCGGTTCTGCCAGCACTTTGCTGATAAGACAAACAAACCCCGGCTCTATTACTTCCGGTACCTTCAGCGCCTACAAACAACAGACATTTGTAAACGAGAATACACTTTCTTATTACAAACTCATTAATGGCGTACACGATATCTCTGCGGTAGCAGGTGCTTCGTATAATACAGACAAGTACGACCTGTACAGCCTGAACTCCGTAGGAGGTTATACCAGCAGTGTGGTAACTACTTTAAACGCAGCACTCAATACAACCGGCTCTACTTCTGAAACAAAGAACCTGTTGCTCTCTTATTTTGGCAGGGTGCAATACGGATACGATAATAAATACCTGTTATCGGCCAGTTTACGGCGCGATGGTTCATCCCGCTTTGGTACCAATACCAAATGGGGCTGGTTTCCCTCGGCATCTATTGGCTGGCGCATTTCGCAGGAGAACTTCATGCAGTCACTCACCTTTATCAACGACCTGAAGTTAAGAGCCAGCTGGGGACAAAGCGGTAATTACAACATTGGTGATTACAGCAGTTTGCCCTTATTGGCTACCAGCAATTATACCGTTAACAATACCGTAGTAGCAGGTCAGGCCCCCGGCGGCATTGTGAACCCTGACCTGAGCTGGGAAAAATCAAAAACAATGGATGTAGGGTTTGATGCGTCGCTTATCAAAAGCCGCATCAATGTATCGTTCGACTATTACACCAAATATAGCAGCGATCTGTTAATGAATGCGCCCATTCCCGGCCAAACCGGTTTCACCACCAGCCTTACCAATGCCGGTAAAGTAGAAAACAAAGGCTGGGAATTGGAACTGCGTACCAACAACCTCACTGGTGTATTTCAGTGGAGCACAACCGTAAATATAAGCCACAATACCAACAAGGTAACAGAGCTGCCCGGCGGACAAAAACAGATCTATATTCCTACCCGGTATGATATCCCCAACAGCATTCTGCGGGTGGGCGAGCCTATGTACAGCATCAACGTAGTAAAACAGATCGGCATCTTAACAGCAGATGACATCGCTGGTAAAGCAGCCTTGTTTGGTTCAGAAAAACCAGGCGACCCCAAGTACTTCGATGCTACACCCGATGGCGTTATTGACGCAAATGACCGGGTGATCGTTGGCCATCCAACTCCTGACTATACTTATGGCGTTACCAATACTTTCCATTATAAAATGTTCGACCTGAGCGTACTCGTACAGGGACAACACGGCGGTTCTATTTATTCTTTATTGGGCAGGGCCATTGGAAGAACAGGGTTATCTTCTACTGAAAACGAACTTGGCTTTTACCGCGACCGCTGGCGTTCGCCCGATCAGCCCGGTAATGGTGTAACACCCAAAGCTTATTCAACTTTTGGTTCTATTAAAAACACCGACTGGCTGTATTCATCAGACTACTGGCGCATCCGCAACATTACCGTTGGCTGCGACCTGGGAAAAGTGATGAAAAATAAATTCACCCGTAGTGCAAGAGTATACGCTACACTCGAAAATTTCTTTGGAAAGGATAAATACAAAGGTGGGTTGAATCCTGAGGCAGTGAATGAAGACCTGAGCGGAAGTTCCATTTTCCCTGATGCCGGTGACTACGGCGGTCTTCCATTACCCAAATCATTTATTGTGGGCCTGAACTTAACCTTTTGATCAACTAAAACGCATGTATCATGAACAAGAATAGCTTTATTATACCAGGCATCCTGCTTTTTTTCATCAGCTCCTGTAGCAGGAACCTCGACCTCAAACCTATTTCATCATCAACCACCGTAACATTCTATGCCAACGCAAATGATTTTACGCAGGGCGTGTATGCGGCCTATAGTTCGCTTCGAACCTTCCCCGACCGGTTATTAAATCTTTCAGAAACCAGGTCAGATAATTTATATGCGGTATCAGATGGCGGTGTACGGGATTGGGAAGGCATCAACGATTTTCAAAAAACCATTGCCAGCAATCCATATGTCGGAGGGGCGTGGACGAACAATTACAATGGCATTTCCCAATGCAATGTGCTGATTGATGACCGGGCAAAGACGGGCAGCGTACTCAACGAC
>CBIMFG010000608.1:0-4156 GCA_966243125.1 uncultured Niastella sp. | reverse complement strand
GCCTGAAAGGGGGTTAGTACTTTGGTAGAAACAACGGTGGCGATGGAATTGGCTGCATCGTGAAAGCCATTGATCAAATCGAAAGCCAGTCCAAGTATAATAATGATAACTAATAATGTAAGCATTGCGGCAGCGGTTAGGTAAAAAACAGGGCCTGTCTGTTACGCGTATTTAATAATGATAGATTCAATAACGTTACCAGCATCTTCACATTTGTCAGTTACAATTTCCATAACCTGGTAAATCTCCCGTTTTTTGATCACCTCTTTGGCATCGGGTTCTGTTTCGAACAACCGGTCGATGCTTAAATCGAAAATATCGTCTGCCTGATTTTCAATGCTGTTTACTTTAACCAGTGCATCAGTTATCTGGCGCATATCACGCATATCGCGCAATTGCAGAACTGCATTTTTTATTTGATCGCAACCCTGATCAATTAGATCGGCCATTTTTTGAATGCCCTGATCGTTGGGGTTTACTTTGTAGAAGTTGATCTTTTTGGCCGAAGCGAAAATATAGTCAGCAATATCGTCCAGGGCGTTGGCCAGGTAGTGAATGTCTTCACGGTCGAAGGGTGTGATGAAGTTTCTGCCGAGTTCAGTAAAGATCTTATGGGTGTAATCGTCGTTAACATGCTCCAGGTCTTCGATCTGGGAAATCAACGCAGCCCGTTTGTCGAAATCAGGTTCTGTAACCACCTCTTTCATTACTTTACCCATTTTAGCCACAGTGTGAGCAACCTGTTCAAACAAGGAATAGAATATCCTATCCTTCGGCATGAAAATCTTCATTATAGAGTTTAAGCCCATTTACCTTAAAATTTGTCGCAAAAATAGAACTAATACTATAGGATAAAAAAAAGGCCGCCTCGGTAATAATTACTTAACACAAAGATAATATTGACTGCGGTGCGTACCAATTTTTGATTAAAGAATTGATTACCAAATGTTAAGCAAGTGATTGATTTCCTAACGAATACGATCTGCTATAGCTTATCGCTTCATTTCCAGTTTTCTTAATAAAAATATTATACCACTATGCCTTTTTTGTGAAACACGCTCCCTGCCTGCGGTGCAGAGAATTAATGTTAACTTAATAATTACGTAATATTGTGCCCGCAAAAACTGCTTAATGGGTCCTGTACGTTTACCGGTAACTAAATTTTACCGCAAATTCACTATTATTATCTGCTTTGTGTTAGTTGCTCATGCTTCGCATGCCCAGTTTTTAACTGATATGATTGATACCACCACCAGTATGGGAAAAGGTATTCTGCAGTTATATAAGAAGTTCGACCATATTTATATTACCGGCTATATTCAACCCCAGTTTCAGGTAGCACAAACAAAAGGAGCCCAAAGCTTTAGTGGAGGTGATTTTGCCCCCCATTCAAACAGCCGGTTTACGATGCGGCGCGGCCGGCTTCGGTTCGATTATGCTCACATGAATGCGAACGACCAAATATCGCTGTACTTTGTTTTTCAGTTCGATGGTTCTGAACGCGGGGTATTCATTCGTGATTTTTGGGGCCGCGTTTTTGAGAATAAATGGCAGGTATTTCAGTTGACTACTGGTATGTTTGCCCGGCCATTTGGGTATGAAGTAAATCTGGGCTCGGCCGACCGCGAATCGCTGGAACGGGGGCGCATGTCGCAAACTTTAATGAAGGTGGAACGCGACCTGGGCGCCATGGTTTCTTTTGAACCCCGCCGACCTGACCATCCCTTACATTATTTAAAAATAGACGCCGGTATTTTCAATGGCCAGGGGTTAAACGCCACTCAGGAGTATGATTCTTTTAAAGATTTTATTGCCCGTGCTTCCTGGAAGCCATATCCGCTTTCGAAACAGTTATTAATATCAGGCGGTCTTTCCTATTTCAATGGCGGGCTGTTTCAGAATACAAAGTATACGTACGGAATAACCAAAGACGCGGCTGGTAAAGAGTTTGTGGTAGATTCTGCAGAGGGGAACTTTGGCCGTAAAGCGCCACGCAAATATTATGGGGCCGATGTGCAATTGAAATGGAAACACCCCTACGGCGCAACCGAATTGCGGCTTGAATACTGGCGCGGTACACAAACCGCATCGGCCGGTACTACCGAAACGCCACCCACTTTATTAGTAGAGCCTTACTATGTTCGCAAATTTGATGGCGCCTTTGTTTACCTGCTGCAAAATGTTGTAAACAGTCAGCATCAGTTAGGCGTAAAATTCGATTGGTACGATCCCAATACGGATGTAAAAGGGCAGGAGATTGGCCAGAATGGAAATAATATTAATGCCACCAATATTAAATATACCACGGTAAGTGTAGGTTATAATTATTCAATCAATGAAAATGTGCGGCTGATGTTGTGGTATGATTTTGTACGAAATGAAAGCACTTCTTTAGCCGGTTATACGGGCGATGTAAAGGACAATGTTTTTACCACACGGCTGCAGTTTAGGTTTTAATATTCATAAAACCAGTCATTTAATTAAAACAGACCATCATTATTGTGCCAGTTTTTACTAATGCTGCTTCAATTGAGCGAATTAATATTACGGTAACGCTGGCGTAGCGTTCGCGTAACCTTCTCGTAACATTGAGCCCTTTATTAAGGGCTTGATCGGGGTCAGTTAATAATTCCATAACATACGGGTAACATAGCGGTAACACCCTACAGATACTTTTGCGGCAAATAAAACTGTTTTTCGTGAGCAAAAAGTTCTTATTTACCCTGTTGGCCCTGGTTATAACGTTGGCAACAGTTGCCCAAACTTCACTAAATGGTAAAATTTCAGGTAAAGTAGTTGACGCCGAAAATGGTACGCCATTGGTAGGTGCTTCAGTTGTAATAGCTGGCAATAAAAAAGGTATAAATACCGATGTGGAAGGCCAGTTTTTTATAACGGTTCCAAGGAACCAGAAATACACACTTATTATTAGTAGTGTTGGTTATAAAGATAAAGAAGTAAGTGATGTTGAAATTACAGGGGCAGAAGCCACGGTAAACGTTTCACTGGAAAGAAAAGGTAAGGAGTTGGCTGGTGTTGAAGTAAAAGCCAGCATTCGTAAAGAAAATCTTTCTTCATTATATCTCACACAAAAGAACAGCTCATCTATCTCTGATGGTATCTCCGCTGAGGTAATTAAAAAGTCTCCCGACAGAAATACCGGCGAAGTATTGAAGCGCGTAAGCGGCGCCTCTGTGCAGGACAACAAATTTGTGGTTATTCGTGGTTTGAACGAGCGCTATAACGTATCTATGCTCAATAACTCAGTACTGCCCAGTACTGAAGCTGATAAAAAAGCATTTTCATTCGATATTATTCCTTCTTCAGTAGTTGATAACCTGGTTATATATAAGTCACCTACCCCCGATTTACCAGGCGATTTTTCTGGTGGCGCCGTGAAAGTGATCACTAAAGATTATCCTTCGCGTAAATTAAGTGAGTTGTCTGTTCAAATTGGAGCAAACTCTTTGACTACTGGTAAAGAGTTTTATAAAGGATATCCCAACGGAAAGTACGATGCAGTAGGCTTTTTTGATGATTCAAGACATTTGCCTGGCGCCTATGCAAGAAACAAATATGATTTTATTCATAAGACTGAAGATTTTAAGATGGGAACGACCAAATTATTTCCCAATTCTTATGGATATGAGTCAGCCAATAAAAGCCTGCCTACTATAAGTGCCACTTATACCGGAGGTAATACCGCTATCTTGAAATCGGGCAATAAATTAGGCTATGTTTATTCAATTGGATATGGTAATGGCCGTGCAGTTTCGGAAAGAACAAGAGAGGATTATGATATTGCCCGAAACCTTAGATATGGTTACAACACAGATGTATATGACCAAAAAAACAATTTAACGGCCTTATTGAACCTAACCTATTCATATGGCAAAAGCAAAATATCGCTTAAGAACCTGTTCAACAATAGTTTTGTAAAAACTGTGGGTATAAGAGATGGTTCTAACGTTGAAAACGGTAGTCCGTTTTTATTAAAAAGTTCTAATAGCGAAGCGGCTGCTACAGGACTGATCAATTCAGTTGCTGAGGGTGTGCACAAAGTGGGAGAGAGCTGGACAATTGACTGGAACGGTTCATTTGCATATACCTACAAAGATCAGCCCGATCAGCGCGTGCTCACATTCCGTACAGATCA
>CBIMFG010000607.1:0-4158 GCA_966243125.1 uncultured Niastella sp. | reverse complement strand
GGAACGTTTGAACATACAGTTTAAAGCTTCAAAAACCTTACCTGCGGGTATTACCAACTGTAAGAAGCTGAAAAAACTCGATATAAGAACTGCCAAACACCTGACGGAATTTCCCAACGAACTGGCTAACCTGCAACAGCTGGATGAGCTTTGCTTTTACCTGCATAATAATTGTATGAATATTGATGCCTTAAAGCAGCTCCCCAAACTGAAAACGCTATTCGTAGCTTTTGATTACTGGGAACCTATACCGGATAACTTCGCTCAGTTACTAGAGGTTCCACAATGGTCTGTACTGCATATAAACGGTTTCTTTAAAGATGAGGTGTTGATGAAACAGATCCTTAGCCGACCCAATTTAACCAAACTGGTTATGGTATATCAGCAAGGGCAAGACTTAGTAGATATTGCAAACGAACGGAAATGGCTGAACATAACTATTTAAAGAAGAGTTAACTGTGTCTAACATACGCACGCATACACAAGTAAACACCTATTTTGAAATAATTAATGTCAGAAAGTGCATATTTCCGTTTGTCATAATGCATCTTCGCGGTGTATTAAATAAGCAGCAATCTCCCAGCACCCGGTAATTCAGTTTGTATTGTATGTAAAATTTAAAAGCTATACAATGCATTACCCATTTTGCCATAATAATATTCAACCAACTTAAAAAGAACTTTTGCTTTATTTAACAATCCTAACGGATTTTTAAATAAGCCAGTCCCACCTTTGCCTTCTAACCTGATGAGAAATCAGGTGGGAGGATATTTTCATTTGTTTATATCAGTTCCTTCTGTTTAATTTTGCACAACTATTAACGCTAACAGTCTTTATGCATCGCCGTGTATAAAGCACTCAAACCTTCCTTGAAAAAATTCGGCACTGTTGTGCAAAGTGTTGACATTTTCTCTTCCAACTATGGCTCGCATCCATAACGCCAGAAATACGCCGGCTATGCCCAAGCCAACAGCGGCATTTCTATAAAGCGGTTACGAAACACATTCCATAAGGTATCATTTGGCATCATATCAATGCCAGATGGCATTGATATGTTAACTATCAAAACAACAACCATAAACCAATGGATAAGCTTGACTTAAATCAAGATGAACTTTATGCTTTACAACTAGGGAGGCAAGAGCCTTTCGATAAAATTTTCATGCAATCGTTTCCCCTCCTTTGTGACTATATAAAAAAGTTATCTAAAGGAGAACTTGATGGTGAAGACATAGCTCAGGAAATCTTTATAAAGTTTCATAGGAAGAGAACTACATTTAAATCTGTAGAAAAAATCATGGCTTATTTATACAAAGCCTGCGACAATGCATATTTCAATTATCTGAAGCACAAAAGGGTTAAACGAAAACATATACAGCATTTGAAAAACAGCCCCGAAGCAACCGAGTTGGCCAATATAGAAACAGAAGTATCATTCATTGCCTTAATAGCTGCAGAAATAGAAAAGCTGCCTGATGCATGCCGGGACGTATTTAAGCTACTGTACTACGAAAGACTTTCTAATCAGGAAGTTGCGGAGCGGCTTAACATCTCAGACAATAATGTAGCGACTCAAAAAAGGATTGCCATTCAACGCATCAGAAAAAACATCTCTAATAACCAATTGCTTCTAATGGCACTATTGATTTCAATTATCGGATTAAAATTATTTCCCGGAAGTTTTTCATATTCCGGAGGGTTGGTTGTTCATCAATATATAAAACCTTCCACTAAAAACGATACCATTAACCATTAATTTTATCCAAATGAGTGAAAATCAAGTTATAGCAGCATTACTTATAAAGCATAACCATCAGGAAACAACGCCGGAAGAAGAAAAGGTTTTACAGGATTGGAGGTATAAAAACAAGGAAAATGAGGACTGTTACAACCGGTTAACCGATCCGGAACAGGTTCTTACCAAAGTGGCTCAGTACATGTATAATAAACCTGATGTTCATTTGGCCCACCATAATGTAATGCAAAGAATAGAAAAGCGACGCAAAATAGTGCGTTATTCCTGGATCAGTGGTGGAGTAATAGCTGCGGCAGCTACTGTTATTGCAGCAATATTTTGGCTGCCCTTATGGATGGAAAAATCATCGTCCAATGGAACAACAACTGTAGCCAAACAAACCTTTGAAACACCAGCAACTGCACCTTTCGGAAAAGCGTTACTGGTAATAGAAAACAAAGCGGTAATAAACCTTGACACAATAAAAGATGGGTTAATTGGTGAGTATGGGTATATCAGGATAGAAAAAGAAAAACAGGTAATCAGGTATAAGCCGATGGGCAACTCCCTTAAAGGAGATTTGGTTTATACCAAATTAATTACCGGTGCTGCATGCCAATACAAACTGATATTACCCGATAACAGTGCAATAGATCTAAGCGCCTCTTCATGGGTTCGCATTGGCAGCACACCCAACATTCAGCAACGTGGATTAGAATTGGCAGGGCAAGCCTATTTTAATGTAATGCACGATGACAAAAAACCGTTTATCGTAACGGTTAATAAAACTGAGATAGAGGTGTTGGGTACCGAGTTTAACGTGAATGCGTATGATGTGAAAGGCTCCATTAAAACGGCATTGGTAAATGGGCGTGTAAAAATAAAATCAGGGCGTTTTGATGCAGAGCTAGTACAGGGTGAAATAGCAACCGTTATACCCGGGCAGCCAATTAAACCTGAGAAAGCTAATGTAGACAAGGAAATCAACTGGAAGGAAGGGCACTTCATATTTAATGCAGACAATATTGTTACCGTAATGAATGAATTGTCACAATGGTACAATATAGATGTGAGGTATATTGACACCCCCAAAACTTCCATCACCAGTATGATATCCCGCACCACTGAACTGGACGTAGTTCTGAACCTTATCAACGAGCAGCATACCGTTACTGTGAAAAGAGATGCCGTAAACCCAAAGCTCGTTACTGTCAGCGAATGGAAAAATTAAAAGGTATTGGAAAGTGAAATATCTCCGAGTCCCCGTTAACCATTAGGCCTTATCATGTATTTGATTGATTTAAAAGGACTATTGCTGCGGCCATGAGTGCACTTATGCGCCGCAGCCAATAGTAAGTATTTGGTAGGATACTTAAACGGCGGGGCATTTATTTTCACAAACCAAAACTGATTTTAGCTGTATGCAATTAAGTGTAAAGTTGATAGCAACTGTTAGTGGGTTGTGTATCACCATGTTCACGTACGCACAAAGAAACCTTACTTTAGAGCTAAAGAATTGTCCGGTTGAAAAAGCGCTTAAGATCATTAGTGATTCAAGCGGTTATCAATACTTATTCGACAATCGCTTTTTAGAAGATGCAGGCACCATTAACATAACCTGCATTAACATGCCCCTGAAGGAAGCACTTGCGTTTGTATGTGAAGATAAACCCTTTACATTTATTATTAAGAATGGCATCTTCACCATCAGGGAACGCCTGATAGATATAGGTGGAAGGATCACAGACGACCAAAACCAGCCTGCTGCCGGTGTTACCATACTGGTGATGAATTCTAAACGCTCAACCATCAGCAACAGCAATGGTACGTTCTTTTTCAATAACCTGTCTCCTAAGGCCAAGCTGATTATTACGGCGTCGGGAATGAAAACAGACACCATTCCTGTCAATGGCGCCACCTCCATCCCTATCCGCCTTAAATCGGCCTATGAAGGACTTCCTGCAGTAACCGTTACGCCAACCACAGGTGTGCAGCTAATGCCTATTTCATTAGCTACAGGATCGTTTTCTGCGGTGGGTAAGGATCTGCTTACCAACAGGCCTTTTCATTCTTTAGACAAAGCATTGGTTGGCAGTTTATCGGGCATGAATGCGGTTGCCAATAAAGCAGCCGGCATTAATCAGCCGAGGTATTTTCAAATAGGCGCCAGAGGCTCATTAAACGGTGACCCGGACCCGTTAATAGTCGTTGATCAATTTCCCTTCACGGGTAACTTAAACGATTTGAATAACGACGATATTGAGTCTGTAGTAATTTTAAAAGATGCTTCGGCAGCGTCGATCTGGGGTGCACGCGGTGGAAATGGAGTTGTGGTGATCACAACAAAAAAAGCAAAACCTGCTGATCCCTTAAAAATTTCGTTCAACAATTATGTAACTATTGGCTCCAAACCCAATCTGTTT
>CBIMFG010000606.1:0-4159 GCA_966243125.1 uncultured Niastella sp. | reverse complement strand
ATCAGGGCCGGTATCTCCCTTTTAATTGCTGCATTAAGTGCCGACGGAAAGAGTGTAATTCAGAATATTGAACAAATTGACCGCGGCTATCAATACATCGACAAACGCCTGCAGGCATTAGGTGCACAAATCAAAAGAATATAAGCAGGCAAGTACCCTATCAACAAACGCTAAACCACATACGCATACATGACCCAAAATAAAATAATAATCCTTACAGCCCCTTCGGGAGCCGGCAAAACATCTATTACTCATTACTTATTACGGGAATTCCCTCAGCTGGCATTCTCCATTTCTGTGGCTACCCGTAAAAGGCGGGAGAACGAGGTAGAAGGGAAAGATTATTATTTTATGACCGAAGAAGAATTTCACAACAGAAATAAGAACAACGAGTTTGTTGAATGGGAAATGGTGTATGAAGGCAAGATTTATGGCACCCTTAAATCGGAACTGGAACGTATCTGGAAAAACAACCAGGTACCCGTACTGGATATTGATGTAAAAGGCGCCATTCACGTACAGGAACAATATCCCGGCACCACCCTGTCGATCTTTATTGATCCCCCTTCTGTTGACGAATTAAGACGCCGGTTAAGCTCAAGGGGTACCGAAACCGAAGAAAGTTTGCAAACCCGGATAAACAAGGCCTCGTACGAAATATCGTTTAAACACCACTTTTCTAAAATAATACTTAACGACAATCTCGAGAAAGCCTGTTCACTGGCCAAAGAGGCTGTGCAGCAGTTTCTGGAAAGCTAGCACCCCAGGGTGGGATATCCCGCCTTTTTTTATATTTTCGTAGCCTAACTATGAGTTTACTTACCGGAATAGGCATCGTCATTGGCATTATGTTCTTATTGCTCGCTTACTTTGCAGGAATTGAAGTGGCATTTACCTCTGCCAACCGGTTGAATATTGAATTAAAAAAGAAACAGGGCTCCAGCGCAGGCATTCTATTGTCGAACCTGTTCGACAATCCCTCCCGCTTTATAGGAACCAACGTGGTTGGGTTCAGCTTGTTTCTCACCGCTTTGGTATTGCTGATGTCGCTTTTCCTAAACGAATGGGTGCATTGGGATACCATGGATATTTCCGCCAAATCATTCATCAGCTTTTTCCGGCTGTTTTTCGAGATCGTGATCTCATGGGTGTTGATCATTGTTTTGGGCGAATGCATTCCCAAAGCCATTTTTAAGGCTAAAAGCGATTCCCTGCTGTCTTTTTCCGCCCGCGTTGGCCTGCTGGGTTTGTTCGATAACCTGTTTTACTGGATAGCAGCCTCCTTTGTAAAGCTGTCGATCTTTATACTGAACGTGATTTTCGATATGCGCATCGACAAGCGGAAAGAGCCTTTTTCCCGCAGCGACCTCGATCATTTTTTTCAACAAACCAGTGAATACAACAGCGATGGCGCCGATATGAATACGGAGCTGTTCGAGAACGCCCTGTCGTTACCAAAAATAAAGGTGCGCGAATGCCTGGTGCCGCGTAAGGAAATTGAGGCTATTGAGCTGAATACCACTGTGGAGGAGGCCCGCAAAAAGTTTATTTCAACCCGGTTAAGCAAACTCATTGTCTATGGTGGCAATATTGACCAGATCCTGGGCTATATACACCAGCTCGATCTGTTTAAACAACCCGGGCATATTAAGGAGATCCTGCTGCCCATTCCCGCCATTCCTGAGAGTATGAGTGCTACCGACCTCATTAATAAATTCACCAAGGAGCGCAAAAGCATTGCCTGGGTGGTTGATGAATTTGGTGGAACCGCCGGTATTGTTACCATGGAAGACCTGCTGGAAGAGATCTTTGGCGAAATAAAGGATGAATACGATGTAGAGGAGTTTGAAGAAAAAATGATCTCCGAAGACGAATATATTTTATCAGGCCGGTTGGAGCTGGATTACCTGAAGGAAAAATACAAACTGGAATTCCCCGAAAACGACTCAGAAACCCTCTCTGGCTTTATCATTCACCAGCACGAAACCATTCCCCGGTTTAAAGAACGTATTATCATTGGTAACTACGAATTTGAGGTATTGAACGTGAGCGATACCCGAATTGAAATGGTACGCCTCAAGATCCTGCGGTAGTTTGCTAAATAAAACTTTAGCACTCAGGGAGTAATAATTATCACCTACGATTTCAAGCCCTTAACAAGCTTTTACTTGATACCAAGCTGATAAGCCTTAAATTTGCCCGGCTTTTACTATTTTTCAGACTTTTATGGCGTTCATCCTATGGCATTAAGCTTTTTACAAAGAAGGAGCAATGATAGCGAGATGACCTTTGTAGATCATCTTGAGGAACTGCGTGGGCACATCGTCCGTTCTGTACTGGCTATTCTTGTGGCAGCGATTGTTATTTTTATCAATATCGACTGGGTATTCGACAATGTGGTAATGGGACCTGTACGTAACAATTTTGTATCGTACAAGTATTTGTGTGGGCTCAGTCACTGGCTGCATATTGGCGACGCCCTGTGTATGCCTCCTATTCCCGAAGGTTATAAATTGCTTGGAAACACGGTTAGCGGCCCGTTCATGTCGGCCATTCAAATTGGCATTATTGGTGGTTTTATAGCTGCCTTCCCTTTTATTTTCTGGGAGTTCTGGAAATTTGTGAAACCGGCCTTATCGCCTAAAGAATTGAAATATTCCCGCAACGCGATCGCGTTTGTATCCTTATTCTTCTTTTTGGGAGCCGCCTTTGGCTATTTTGTGTTGGGCCCCTTTACGTTTAACTTTCTGGCCAACTTTAACCTGGGTAAGGCTAATATGTATGAATACAAACCAGCGTTAGACGATTACATCGACAACCTGGTGAACATTATTTTAGGCTGCGGTATTGCCTTTGAGCTGCCCATTCTTTCATACGTACTCACGAAGATAGGCCTGGTTACCCCCAACTTCTTAACTACTTACCGCAAATACGCATACGTAGTTATTCTGGTGGTAGCGGCCATCATTACACCTTCGCCCGATTGGACCAGTCAGATGATCGTTTTCTTACCACTGGTGTTCCTGTATGAGCTGAGCGTAATTGTTTCAAAACGCGTATATAAAAGAGATCAGGCCGAGCAGGATAACTGGCAATAATTCAAATAATAAACACTTTAATAGATAACTAAGCAAGCTATGTTCGATCTTTCAAAACCCATTGTAATTGGCAGCGACCATGCAGGATTTGATTATAAAGTGGCTATTGTAAAATGGTTAACCGAAAAAGGGTACCAGGTAATTGACAAAGGGGTTGATGCAAACAAATCAGTTGACTATCCTGATTATGCGCACCCGGTTGCCAGTACGGTTGAAGAGGGAGAAGCTGCGTTTGGTATTTTATTATGTGGAAGCGCCAATGGCGTTTGCATTACAGCCAATAAACACCAGGGCATTAGAGCAGGCCTGGCCTTTGAACTGGAAGTGGCCAAACTGATCCGCCAGCATAACGATGCCAATATTATTTGCATTCCAGCCCGTTTTGTTTCGCTTGAATATGCCAAACAAATGCTTGAGCTGTTTATTGAAACGCCATTTGAGGGCGGCCGTCACCAAACAAGAGTGAATAAAATAGCGTGTGTATAAAGTTTATAACAATAAACACTTAGATACGAGTTGTTTACACAAGATTTTTTGTTTGCAAGCGTTTGTACGCAAACCTAAAATCAGTTTTTATGAAAAATGATCTCTTAAGGAGAACGACCATTTTGAGCGTTGTATTTACCCTTGCTATTGCTTTTTCACAACAGGCGAGTGCGCAGGATGGTCACCGTAACGACTCAACAGCAAGATTGAATAGAGAAAAACATCAGGAGAAACGGGAAGAACGCAAACTGGATAAAAAAGCCGAGAAGTTTGAAAAGAAAGAAGAACACAAGGAGAAACGCGTAGCCAAAGAAGAAGATAAAATAAAAAAGGCTGAAGTACGCGAAGAAAAACACGCAGAAAAAAAGGTAGAAAAACAAGAACGCCGCGCAAAAAAAGACAGTACTAAAGTAAGTTAGCAATAGAAAGGCCCCGTAGTTAAACGGGGCCTTTGTTTTACCCAAAAACCAGGTGCTGTGAACCTGATCATCTACTTTGTATCTAACTTAAAATCAATAGCGGTATTTGTTATTCTTTAACAGCCAGCTGGCGCTTTGGTAATAAGCAATGGCTTG
>CBIMFG010000605.1:0-4160 GCA_966243125.1 uncultured Niastella sp. | reverse complement strand
CCTGTGCGGGCGCCTTGTTCGCCACCCGAAACACCCATACCCATAAAGTGGATGCCTTTGCCCTGCAAATAGGTTACACGTCTTAAGGTGTCGGTAAAGTGGCTGTTGCCACCGTCAATGATGATATCGCCTTTTTGCACCAGGGGCAACAGGCTTTCAATAACATCATCAACCGGTTTACCGGCGGGAACAAGCATCATGATCTTTCGGGGAACTGCCAGCTGGTTCACCATGTCCTGCAAAGTACCTACTCCTTTAACAGTAGTACCTGCAGTAGCGGCAGATTCCAGCGCGGAAGTTTTCTGATTGTCTTTGTCGAACCCGATAACTTTAAAACCGTGATCGGCCATGTTAAGCAGGAAGTTTCTGCCCATAACACCGAGGCCAATCATACCGAAATCAAATTGTTGTGCACTCATTGCTCATAGATAAGATTGCAAAAGTAGGCTATTTGCAAATAGGCGGCATGCGAATGGCAAAATTGAAAATTATCAAATTATTGCCGGGTTAAGAATTGCCTTAGGTGATATCTAACGGAAACGTTTTCGTAAAAACCAAGAACAAGACCTGTCAGGTGTGCCTGGGCTTGCTGAATTGGCAAGCTCTTAACGCGCACCTGACAGGTCTATTATTAAAAGGTATTAATTGTTGGCTGGTTGTGGCGCTGGTTGCGGAGCGGGTGGTGGCGGCGCCTTTTTTTCTTCCTTAGGTGCATTGGCTTCCGGATGTGGGCTACCGTGGTGACAGCTAAAGCAACCTACCGGCGGAATGGGATGCTCGTCGTCCTTTTTATAATGGAAGAACTTTTTGTTGATGCGTTCTGTCATACGCATCATGTCGCGGGCTGCATTTTTCTCTCCCTTTTCATCGCTGGCGAAATCCAGTTTTTTGGGATTGTCTTTTTGAGGGGCATGGCAGAAGCCACATTTTACGCCCAGCGAACTGTTGAACATATGCATTACACTGTCAAGCTGTTCGTGGGTGGTGTTTTTGGGCAACACCTTCAGGTTTTTAAATGTAGGGTCGGCGGGAGCGCTGGCCGCAACGCCTAATACTACCAATGCAACCAAAGTACCGGCAACAGTAATTTTCTTTTTAAAAAACATAGCACGTGAAGTTTTAGCTATTGTAATGAGTTATAAAAACTTGTGATACAAGATACAGGATTCAGATCACAAGACAAGGAACAGTTTGTATGGGGTGAGATGAATATTGTGTTAACGGTGAACTTTTTGTCACAGTAATTATTATTTATCATACCAAATGGCAGGTCTTATTTTAATGCAATTTTCATTTCGGTGCTATAACGTGATTCGGGCTGCGTTAAGATAAATTAACTAGCCGGCAACGAGCAGAGTTATTGTTATTCAATGTGAATCAAGTATCTTTGTGGTAAGTTTTGAGTGATAATAGCATTCGGTAAGTGAACGATATATCTCGCTACGCATTTCTGCTAATAGTTGTTAGTCTTCCTTTACTCCCTGCTTTACCTCAGATCCATTTTTTATTTTTAACCAATTTTAGTTAGTAGTATGAACATTTATGTTTCTAATTTAAGTTTCAACGTAACAGACGATGATTTGGAAGGCTTCTTTGCTGAGTATGGTGAAGTAACTTCTGCCCGTGTAATTACTGATAAATTCACAGGCAAAAGCCGTGGATTTGGATTTGTTGAAATGCCAAATGATGAAGCTGCCCGCAAAGCAATCACTGAATTGGATGGTGGTCGCGTAGAAGGCAGAGAGATCAAAGTTGCAGAAGCTCGTCCTCGTGAAGAGCGCAGCAACAATGGCGGTGGCAATGGCGGCGGCGGTGGAGAAAGACGCTCATTTAGCCGTAACAACAGCTATAACAATCGTTATTAATCCCTGTTAGGTTAAAATATTAACCCTCCTGATTTACATCGGGAGGGTTTTTTTATTATAACAGTGGTAGCTTACTTAAATAGGGTTCAGGGATTATAAGATGTTTTATTAACAAACGGTTTGTACGGGCGGGGCCATTGAAAATGTAAGTGTAGTGCCCTCGTGTTGTTGATTGTAGATGCTGATGTTGCCGCCTAGTTGCCGGGCAGCCTGAACCACGTGCGAAAAACCGTTTGATACAGTACTGTAGAAATAAGTACCATTATTACGAACACGGATGTGCACCCCTTCTTTGTTACAAACTGCCTCAACCCTGATGCAAACATTTTCGGTACCATTTATTGCGCCGCTTAAAAGGTTGCCCAGCACATAGGCCAGCAAATTTTCATCTGTCTGAAGTTGGAATGTATGATCAACGTCATTGATCACAAAACTCTTTTTACCAGTAACAAGTGGTAAAAGGCCTACCATTATTTGATCTATCAGTTGATGAAGAGGAACCGGTTCAGTTGCGACAGTTTGAGTTGATGGTACGGGATGGTTGTAATGCATAAGGCTTTTCATACAACGGGATTTTAATTGATCTTTAAAACTCTCCACAGGGTACGATTGAATAAGTATTAATAGCTGTACGGATCATAATATATCAGAACCTTAACCAAAGACTCTTGTAAAAAACGCGCACAAATTAACGAACTAAAAATGTTAAAAAGACATTTGAGGATATCTTCTTCCGAAATTCTTAGCATAAATCAAGTTAACACTATACATGTTTACCTGTAATGCGGCTTTTTACTTCCTTATTGAACGTTACGGGTATTACTTTAAGTACACTACTGGCATATTGACGCAATACGCTTATTCGTTTAGCAGTTTTTATAGCTGCTATTTCTCTGATAGCAAAATATTTAGCAGCAAACTGAAAAAAGCCTGTTACTTTGCAGCAACTTGTAACGTATGAAACCTGTTCGCTCTGCTGCTATAAAATTCATTTTTATTACGGTTCTTGTTGATGTAATTGGCTGGGGGTTAATTATTCCGGTTATGCCGAATTTAATTTCCGGATTAAAACATGTATCTGTAAACGAAGCAAGTAAATATGGCAGTTGGCTGGTAGGTGTTTATGCATTGATGCAATTTATTTGCGGGCCCATACTGGGCAGCCTGAGTGATAAATACGGACGCAGACCTGTATTGTTATTTTCCTTATTTGGTTTTGCCATTGATTATTTATTCATGGCTATGGCGCCCACCTACGCCTGGTTATTCCTGGGCCGGGTTGTATCGGGTATAACAGGCGCCAGTTTTAGTACGGCCTATGCTTACATTGCCGACATAAGCACCAACGAAAACAGGGCTAAGAATTTTGGAATGGTAGGCGCCGCCTTTGGATTGGGTTTTATTATTGGACCGGCCATTGGCGGGCCATTGAGTAAACTGGGTTTACGCGCGCCCTTTTATGCTGCTGCTATTTTGTGTTTGCTGAACTGGTTATACGGCTATTTTATTTTACCAGAGTCGCTCGATAAAGAACACCGCCGTGCCTTTGACTGGAAGCGTGCCAACCCCTTTGGCTCGTTGATGCAGTTGAAAAAATATCCCGCTATTGGTGGACTGGTGGTATCGTTAACAATAGTGTATCTGGCAGCCCACGCTGTACAAAGTAACTGGAGTTATTTTACGGCCTATCGTTTTCAATGGAGTGAATCAATGATCGGTTATTCATTGGCGCTTGTTGGTGTGCTGGTTGCGTTGGTACAAACCGTGGTAATGCGAAAATTGAATCCGGTATTGGGTAACGAACGCAGCATTTATGTTGGTTTATTGTTGTATGCGTTGGGTATGTTGCTGTTTGCATTTGCCAACCAAACCTGGATGATGTTTGCCTTTTTGGTGCCTTATTGTTTGGGCGGTATTGCAGGCCCGGCATTACAGTCAACCATTGCCGGTCATGTACCAGCCAATGCGCAGGGTGAATTGCAGGGAATACTGGGCGGTTTACAAAGTGTTACTTCTTTTTTCGGTCCCTTGATAATGAACAATCTTTTTAATTATTTTACACAGGATTCAGCGCCGTTCCATTTTCCCGGGTCGTCGTTTTTCCTGGGGGCTGTGTTGATGTTAGTAAGTGCTGTTTTGGCGTATCGCTTTTTATATAAAGAAAAACATATAATACCTGCGTCATCATGAATTTATTGGGTAACCTTATCTGGCTGGTGTTTGGCGGTTTAGCCGCTGCATTGGGTTATGTGTTAGGCGGTTTTGTATTATGCCTAACAGAAATCGGAATTCCCT